>JBKOZM010000001.1:0-7474 GCA_046725855.1 Chloroflexota bacterium
CTACTTCAACGTCGTGCCCACCTACCTGTTCATCCCGGGCACCGTCCTCGTCATCCTGGTCGTCTCATTCAACCTTCTGGGCGATTCGCTGCGTGACGCGCTCGACCCGAAGGCCATCCACTGATTCGATCCAGTCGAGAACCCGCAGGAGGCAGCCGGGGAGGAGTTGCGCACTTGGCGTAACTCTCCGTGTATGATCTGTCATCACTTTGCGCCCGGGACGCTTCCCGGACCCAACTCGTTGGAGGATGGAACATGGTCAGACCAGACGCGCGGAAACTCCGCGCCTTGGCCCTCGGCGTCGCGACCGCGCTGACGCTGGCGGCCTGCGGCCCTGGGCAGGAGACCCCCACCGCGTCCGGCACCGGCGGTGCCACAGGCGGTGCCCAGAAGGGTGGAACGATCTACATCCTGACCCAGGCCGAACAATGGAACCGCCTCGACCCGCAGCGCGCCTATACCGGTGAGGACCTGGCGTTCTTCGGTGGCACGATCTACCGATCGCTGGTGGCATACAAGTTCTCCGAGGACCCGGCGGAAGGAACGTCGCTCGTTCCGGACATGGCCACTGACCTCGGCACGCCAAACGAGGACGCCTCGTCGTGGAGCTTCACCATCCGCGACGGTGTCACCTGGCAGACTGGCGATCCGGTCACCTGCGAGGACATCAAGTACGGCGTTTCGCGGACGTTCGCGAATGACGTCATCAGCGAGGGTCCGACCTACGCGGCCCAGTACCTCGACATCCCCGCCGATGAGGATCCCGACTCGACCTTCCTCTCGGCGTACCACGGCCCGTACACGGGTGAGGGACAGGATCTGTACGACAAGGCGGTCACCTGCGATGGCAACACCATCACGTTCAACCTGAACGGGCCGCACCCTGACTTCAACTACACCACCACCCTCGGTTTCGGGGCTGTCCCGGAGGCCGCCGACACGGGCGAGAGCTATGACACGGGAACCGCTCCGGTCTCCAACGGTCCGTACAAGATCGAGGAGTACACGACCGGCAACGGCGGCAAGTTCATTCTCACCCGCAACGAGAACTGGGACCCGGCGAGTGACGACTACCGCCCGGCCTATCCCGATCGGTGGGAGGTCCACTTTGGGATCGACCCGAAGGTGATCGACCAGCGGATCATGCAGAGCTCGGGCGCGGACGAAACCGCTCTCCAGTACGGCAACGTGCAGCCTGAGAACCTGAGCGTCGTCTTCGCCGACAACGAGACGGCGAATCCTGAGTTCGAGGGCCGCGCGGTGAGCGGCTTCGACCCGTACTCGCGCTACTACTGGATCGACGTCAACAAGGTCCCGAACGTCAAGATCCGCCAGGCCATGGCGGTCGCTCTGGACCGCGAGGCGATTCGCCTGAACATCGGCGGTGAGTTCGCCGGCGCGTTCGCCGACGGCGTCATCAAGCCGAACATCGGGCAGGACTATGCGCCGACCGGATTCTGGACCGACTTCTTCGGCCAGCCGATCCCGGACACTGGCGACCCGGAGCTTGCGAAGCAGCTGATCGAGGAGTCGGGCGAGCCCGCTCCGTCGCTCGTCTTCAACTTCGCGAACACCCCGGTCAACCAGCAGACGGCGGCGATCGTCATCGAGTCGCTCGGCAAGGCTGGGATCACGGTAACGCCGGCTCCGATCGAGCCGGGCCAGTACTACAGCGTCGTCTTCGACCCGGAGCAGTCCGGCGACTTCGGCACTGGTGGTTGGGGCGCGGACTGGCCGAATGCCTCGACCGTCATCCCACCGCTGTTCACCCAGCTCGGTGGCTGGGACCTCTCACAGATCGACGATCCTGACCTGAACGCCAGGATTCAGGAGGCACTCGCCGAGCAGGACCGCGACACGCAGTCCAAGATGTGGCAGGACCTCAACAAGGAAGCGGCGGAGAACGTCTACGTGATCCCGACCTTCTTCGGGCTCAGCCAGACGATCGCCGGAACCAAGGTCGCACCGGCCTACCGCTGGCCGGCATACGGCTCGTGGCCGTACGGCGAGATGTACGTCAAGCCGTAGGAAGACCAGAGTCAGCTAGGAACTAGCGTCCAGGTCCCCGGGGAGCGGCCACCCGCTCCCCGGGGACACAACCCTTTCCCATAGGGAGGGCCGGCTGGGTGTTTGCATATCTGGTTCGCCGAGTCCTCGGCATGGTCCTGCTCCTGTTCCTGCTGAGCATCTCCGTCTTCTTCCTCTTCACCCTGGTGCCGGGCGATCCCGCTCGGCTGACGTGCGGGAAGGCCTGCACACCTCAGATCATCGAGGCCAACCGCCACCGGCTCGGCCTGGATGAGCCGCCCCTGACCCAGTACGTCAAGTTCGTATCTGGAATCTTCTTCGGCCGCACCTTCTCCCCCGAGTCACCCCAGCCGATCGAGTGCGAGGCCCCGTGCCTGGGTTACTCCTTCACGCGCCGAGAGGAGGTGATGTCGCTCATCTCGCGCTCGGCCCCGGTCACCTTCTTCCTGGCGGTGGGGGCGTTCCTCCTCTGGATCTTCGTCGGACTGACGCTGGGCATCGTCGCTGCGCTCAACCGCGGGCGCTTTACGGACAGGCTGATCATGGGCATCTCGCTGTTCGGCTACTCGATGCCCTCGTTCTTCATCGGGCTTGTGCTGCTCTTCTTCGTCATCATCAAATGGCGATTCCTGCCGTTCCCCTCGTACGTGGCGCCATGGGTGAACCCATTCCAGTTCTTCCAGACGATGCTGCTGCCGTGGGTCGTCCTGGCGACCCTGTACGCGGCGTTCTACATCCGTCTCACCCGCAACCAGGTGCTCGAGGTCCTCAGCGACGACTACGTCAGGACCGCCCGTGCGAAGGGCCTGCCTGAGCGACGGGTCGTGGTTAAGCACGCGCTGCGGGCGGGGCTGACTCCGATCGTCACCGCGGCCGGCCTGGACCTGGCGGGCCTGCTCGGCGGCGCCATCATCTCGGAGAACATATTCAGCCTGCCCGGGCTTGGCGCGCTCGCCGTCGGCTCAGTCGTTAATTCAGACCTGCCCCTGATCACCGGGATCACGATCCTGACGTCGTCGATCATCATCTTTGCGAACCTGGTGGTGGACCTGCTGTACGCGGTGGTCGACCCGCGGGTGCGGATTACATGATCGAGGATCGCCCGAGGCCGAGCAGCACGGTGACGGGCGCGGTGCTGGATCGGCCGTTCCTGTCGGTCGACAACCTGTCGGTGGCGTTCCCGACCGAGGATGGCCTCGTCCAGGCCGTCGAGGGCGTCTCGTTCTCCCTGGAGCGCGGCAAGACACTCGCCATCGTCGGCGAGTCGGGCTCGGGCAAGAGCGTCACCGCCCAGGCGATCATGGGGCTCGTAAACCGGAAGGCCGCAAAGGTCTCGGGCGAGATCTGGCTCGATGGCCAGGAGCTGATCCGACTCCCACAGGACGAGGTGCAGGCGCTCATGGGCTCGGAGATTGCGATGATCTTCCAGGACCCCATGTCGAGCCTCCATCCCTTCTATCGGATCGGTGACCAGATCATCGAGGCGATCCGTGCCCACCGGCAGATCTCAACCGGCGCGGCGCGCCGTGAGACGATCGAGATGCTTCGCCACGTCGGGATCCCGGCGGTCGAGCGGCGAGTCGACGCCTACCCGCACCAGCTCTCGGGCGGGATGCGCCAGCGCGTGATGATCGCCATGGCCCTGATCAACTCGCCGGCCCTGCTCATCGCCGACGAGCCGACGACGGCGCTGGACGTCACCGTGCAGGCCCAGATCCTGGAGCTCATCTCCCGCCTGCAGTCCGAATTCGGGACGACGGTCATCCTCATCACCCACGATCTGGGGATCGTCGCGGACGTCTCCGACGAGGTCGCCGTGATGTACGGCGGCCGGATCGTGGAACAGGCCGCCACCGCCACGCTCTACGACCGGCCCGAGATGCCGTACACGCTGGGCCTGCTCTCCTCGGTACCTCGCATGGATCGCAAGCTGCCTGAGCGGCTCGATCCCATCCGCGGCAACCCGCCGTCGCCGATCCGGTTGCCCAAGGGCTGCGTCTTCCAACCGCGCTGCGATTACTGGAAGCGCGTCCCTGGCGAGGCCTGCCTGACCGTCCGCCCCGAGCTGCTGGAATCCGAGCCGGACCACTTCGTGCGCTGCCACCTGAAGGTGGAGGAGCGCCAGCAGATCTCACGCGACGTCCGGCAGGCCCTGGCCGAGGGCCCGCAATGACCGCCCCGGCGGGCGAGGTCCTGCGAGTCAACGACCTGCGCACCTACTTCCCGGTGAAGTCGCGCGGCATCATTCCTCGCACCATCGGGTCGGTGAAGGCCGTCGACGGCGTCGACCTGAACCTCGATGCGGGCGAGACCCTGGGGCTCGTCGGCGAGAGCGGATCCGGCAAGACGACCGCGGCCAGGTCCGTCCTGATGCTGGTCCGTCCGACCGAGGGCCGGATCGAGCTCGATGGCCAGGAGATCACGAACCTCTCGGCGCGGGAGCTCGTTCCCATTCGGCGCAAGGCGCAGATGATCTTCCAGGATCCGTACAACGCCCTGAACCCGCGCCACACGGTCGGGGCCATCATCAGCGCCCCGTTTCGGGTGCAGGGAGTGGATCCGCCGGGCGGAGTCAAGAACGCACTCCTCGAGATGATGGAGCGCGTGGGCCTGAACTCGGAGCACAACAACCGCTACCCGAACGAGTTCTCCGGCGGTCAGCGGCAGCGGATCGGGATCGCCAGGGCGATCGCCCTGCGGCCAAAGCTGATCGTCTGCGACGAGCCGGTTTCGGCACTCGACGTCTCGATCCAGGCCCAGATCCTCAACCTGCTGCGTGATCTCCAGCGAGAGTTCGGGATCGCCTACCTCTTCGTCGCCCACGACCTGGCGGTCGTGCGGCAGATCTCGCACCGCGTCGCTGTGATGTACCTGGGCCACATCATGGAGAGCGCGTCGCGCGAGGTGATCTACTCGACGCCGCTCCACCCGTATACGCACTCCCTGCTGTCGGCCGTGCCGATCCCGGATCCGAAGCGCCAGGCGCACCGGAAATCCCGGATCGTGCTCCAGGGTGACCTCCCCAGCCCGATCGACCCGCCGAGCGGCTGCGTCTTCCGGACTCGCTGCTTCCAGGCGCAGGAGCGCTGCGCGGTTGAGGTCCCGCCGCTCAGGGAGCTGGCACCCGGGCATCACGTCGCCTGCCACTTCCCAATCTCGGTCGAAGACCTGCCCGAACGGGTCAGCGTGGAGGCCCTCACCGTTGCCGAGCAGGATGCGGCGCTGGGTGTCGAAGGCGCCACGGACGACGGGAAAGAGACCAAGCCGCCCGTCGAGGGCCCGCACATCCAGGAGCCTGGTCCGCCCCACGCGTGAGTCATGGCGCATGTCGCGTCGTGATTGAGGCCACCCCGTTGCAGCCGCCGTCGGGTTAGGCTTCCGACGTGGAGTACCGAATCGGGCTGGCGCAGTACGCGCCGCGCCTCGGCGAGGTGGATGCCAACCTCGACCTGGCTCGTTCGTGGCTGCGTCGTGCGGATGGCGAGGGGGCGCAGCTGGTCGCCTTCCCGGAGCTGGCGCTGTCCGGCTATCTCCTCCAGGACCTGGTCCCCGACGTGGCAATGCGGGCCGACGACCAACGCCTGGCCGCCCTGAGCGGCGACGCGCCGGGCGTGCTGGTCGTCATCGGCTTCGTCGAGGAGACCGACGACCATCGGTTCTGCAACAGTGCCGCGCTGCTGCGCGACGGCGAGCTGCTGGGCGTCCATCGCAAGGTGTACCTGCCGACCTACGGCCTCTTCGACGAGGGCCGCTTCACACGAGCCGGCGACCGGATTCGGGCATCGGAGGTGGGTGAGCCACTGAGGCGCATCGGTGTCTCGGTGTGCGAGGACTTCTGGCATCCGAGCCTGCCGATGCTGCAGGCGCAGGACGGCGCCTCCCTGCTGGTCAACATCGCCGCCGGACCGGCACGGGCACCGGGCAGCGCGGCCGGGACCAGGGCCATCGCCGGGTGGCACAAGATGCAGGACACCTACGCCCTGCTCGGCACGGTGGCGATCGCCTTCTGCAACCGCGTCGGAAACGAGGAGGGGCTCACGTTCTGGGGTGGCTCGCGCATCCTGGCGCCGGACGGCTCGGTGATCGCTGAGGGGCCGCTGTACGAGGAGGCCCTGGTCATCGGCTCGCTGGAAACCGATGACCTGCGCATGCAGCGCTACCAGCTGCCACTGCTGGCCGACGAGCGTCTGGCCATCGTTCGGCAGGAGCTGGATCGGATCATCGCCGAGCGTGCGGGCCTGGAGCTGGCCGATGCTGAGGACGAGCCCGCATGACGGTCCAGCCCGAGGTGGAACCGGCCCCGCTGCCAGCCATCGATCCGGAGCAGGCGGTGGCGGTCATCACCGGCTTCATCGGCTCCCAGCTGGCCCAGGCCGGCTTCGACCGGCTGGTGGTCGGGCTCTCGGGCGGCGTGGACTCGGCGACCACCGCCTTCCTGGCGGCGCGCGCCGTCGGGCAGGACAACCTGCTGGCCGTGCGCATGCCCTATCGAACCTCGTCCCCCGAGTCGGAGGCCGATGCGCTGCGCGTGGTGGAGGCGCTCGGCTGCCGGACCGAACTGGTCGACATCACGCCGATGGTTGACCCGATGCTGGCCACCGTCGGCAATCCGGAGCAGGCTCCGTCCGGCGACGAGCTGAACGTGCGCCGGGGGAACGTGATGGCGCGGCAGCGGATGATGGTCCTCTACGACCGCTCGGCGGCCTTCGACGCACTGGTGTGCGGCACGAGCAACAAGACCGAGGCACTGCTCGGCTACGGCACGCTGCACGGCGACATGGCGGCGGCCATCCAGCCGATCGGCGACCTGTACAAGAGCCAGCTGCGGGCGGTGGCCGAGTGCCTGGGCGTGCCGGAGTCGATCCTGGCCAAGCCGCCTTCGGCGGACCTCTGGCCGGGCCAGACCGATGAGGGTGAGCTCGGTGCGTCGTACGACGCACTCGATCGGATCCTGTACGCGCTCGTCGACCGGCGCTGGTCGGTCGAGCGCTGCATCGCGGCCGGGCTGGACCCGGAACTGGTGGCGTGGGCGGCGGGCCGGGTGGCCCGCTTCGAGTTCAAGCGCCAGCTGCCGCCGGTCGCCAAGGTGAGCCTCCGCACGCCGGGGATCGACCACCTCTACCCGCGCCGCCGGCCAGGATCGCGCCGCGAGCCGAGCGCCCGGTGACGAGGCCCTCCGCGCCGGGTCGCCCGCATGGGCGGCTCCTGGTGCTGGGGACCCCGATCGGCACCCTGGGCGACCTCTCGCCGCGAGCGGCGGACGCCTTGCGCCGCGCGGACCTGATCGTGGCCGAGGACACGCGCGTCGCGGCCCGCCTGCTCGCCCACCTGGGCGCCCGCACCCGGACGATCTCATTCACCGAGCACAACGCCGCCTCGCGACTGCCCGCCTTGCTCTCGCGCCTGGCCGATGGCGCCACCCTGGCGCTGACCACCGATGCCGGCA
>JBKOZM010000002.1:0-4651 GCA_046725855.1 Chloroflexota bacterium
CAGCAGCAGGCGGTCGCCAACGTCAAAGGTCTCGGTGAAGTTGCCCACCACCTGCGGGGAGTCGTTGCCGAGCAGCACGGCGACCTGGTCGTTTGGATCGGAGGGCTCGGTGATGGGCGGGAAGGCGGGCCCGTTGTAGCCCGTTATCAGGTACTCACCCTCGATGTCCTTGAGGGTGTTCTCGGTGGTGCCGGGCTGGACGCCGTTGTAGTAGATGCGCGACGTGCTCGACTGGAAGTTGCGGACGTCGAGCGCCACGAAGCCACGGAACGAGCTCTCGTTGGCCGCCTTGGCATCCGGACCGTAGATGGCGATCGTCGGGCCAGGCGCCGACTCGCTGGCCGGGGTCCGTCCGCCATAGCCCAGGACGCTGAAGGTGTCGACCGCGCCGCTGGTGCTGGTCGCCGCGCTGGCCAGGGCGTCGACGAACCCGTTGCCCGGGCCTGGGGCCGCCGTGTAGCGGCGCGCCACGATCGGAATGGCGGGTGCTCCCTGCAGCTCGCAGTGCGCACGGGCACTGGTGTCCAGCGTGGGGACGCCGACCACGCGCGCCAGCGCGGTCTCCAGCGTGGAGTGCACCGCGACCCGGACCGACGTGCCGCTGATCACGATGCCGCTGATCAGGTAGGCGGGGTCGCCCAGGTGCCCATCCTCGTAGAGGCGCGCGCCGTCGAGGGCGATGTCCGCGTTCGCGCCGGCCGGCGAGTTCTCCAGGTTGATGGTGGCCAGCGCGCGGGCCGCGGTCGCCGCCGCGGCATCCGACGCGCCGTCGATCAGCGCGCGACAGCCGGCCAGCGCACCGGCGTCGGCCGCCGTCTGGATGTGGCGCTGCTCCGCGTTCTGGCGCCCGAAATCGACCGCAATGCCGGCGAAGCCCAGGAGGACGATGAGCAGGATCGCGAAGATGACCAGCACCTGGCCGCGCGGCGTCGAGCGCGGCATCAGTTCACCACCATCGTGGCCGACACCGTCTGGACGAAGCGCCCGTTGGCGTCGGTGTTCAAGAGCGCGCCGATGAGCGGGACCACGATGTCGCTGCGGTAGACGAGGGTGAGCACCAACAGGCAGCCCTCCCGCGTGTCGGGCATGCACACCGTGTCCGGATCGGTCGGGTCGGGGCACGGCGCGTCAGGGGTCGAGACGTGGTCGCAGTACGAGATTCTCAGGTCGCCATTCGTCTGGCCGTCGCCCGTGGGCGTTGGACATGCCCCGCTCGGCAGACTGATCGTGAAGTGCGGGCTGCTGGTGCTCAGGAATCCGAAGGCCTGGGTCGCCGCCTCCGCCGCCGCCCCGCAGCGGTGGGCGTCGTTCCATGCCTTGTTGTGCGTGTTGTCGTAGAGGTAGATCGTGCTGGCGCGAGCCCCCTCGCGGACCGCGTTGGTGAGCGTCACATTGGCGCCGAACAGGAGCCCGAACTGGACGACCGCGACCACGATGAGGAGCACGGGCACGAGCACGGCGGCGAACTCGACCATGGCCTGCCCGCGAGGGGAGCGGCGGGGGGAGCGGCCTGCGGCGCGGCCGAGCCGGCGCAGCGCGCGGTGCGCAGCGCTGAGCGGGGCCGCGCGCGTCCCCCTGGACGGAGCCTGGTCGTGCTTGGGCATCGGTAGCGTCAAGCCTAGAAATGGGCGGACCGGGCGGATATAGGCCGCTCGGGGTACCTCCGCATCGGTACCGATGGAGGTTCGGTAGAATCGACGTGCCCCCCATGCCAGATCTGACCGTCCACGCCCCCTTCGAGCCGACCGGTGACCAGCCCCAGGCGATCGCCGCGCTGGCCGACGGGCTGGGGGCTGGGCTGCGGCACCAGGTCCTCCTGGGAGCCACGGGCACCGGGAAGACGTACGCAGCGGCCAAGCTGATCGAGGCGGTGCAGAAGCCGACCCTGGTGATGGCCCACAACAAGACGCTGGCGGCCCAGCTCTACCAGGAGTTCCGCGAGTTCTTCCCGGAGAACGCGGTCGAATACTTCGTCAGCTACTACGACTACTTCCAGCCGGAGGCCTACCTGCCCCGGTCCGATACGTACATCGAGAAGGACTCGTCGCGGAACGACGAGATCGACCGGCTGCGGCACAACGCCACGCGGGCCCTGTTCGAGCGCCGGGACGTGGTGATCGTGGCCTCGGTGTCGTGCATCTACGGCCTTGGCGCGCCGATCGACTACGGGGCCACGGTCATCAACCTGAAGGTGGGCGGCCACTACCGGCGCGACGGCATCCTGCGCCACCTCGTCGACCTGCAGTACCAGCGCAACGACGCCGCCCTGGCCCGCTCCCGGTTCCGCGTGCGCGGCGACGTGCTGGAGGTGCAGCCGCCGCACGGCGAGTATGTGGTGCGGGTCGACATGTTCGGCGATGAGGTGGAGCGCATCGTCGAGATCGACGCGCTCACCGGCGAGGTGCTCGCCGAGCGCCGCGAGGTGAACTTCTACCCGGCGACCCACTACGTCACCCCGCGCGACAAGCTGCTGGCGGCGATCGACGACATCGAGGCCGAGATGGAGGAGCGCACCGCCTGGCTCGACTCCCAGGGCCGCGAGCTGGAGGCGGCGCGCCTGAAGCAGCGCACCCAGTTCGACCTGGAGATGATGCGCGAGGTCGGGTATTGCTCCGGGATCGAGAACTACTCCCGCCACCTCGCGCGGCGCGAGGCCGGCAGCCGGCCCTGGACCCTGATCGACTATTTCCCGACCGATTACCTGCTGATCGTCGACGAGAGCCACATCACCGTCCCTCAGGTGCATGGCATGTACAAGAACGACCGGACCCGCAAGGAGATCCTGGTCGACTTCGGCTTCCGCCTGCCGTCGGCGCTCGACAACCGACCGCTCACCTTCGAGGAGTGGGAGGACCACCTCAACCAGGTCGTCTACATGAGCGCGACGCCAGGCCCGTACGAGACCGAGCGCGCCCAGCGCGTGGCCGAGCAGTTCATCCGGCCGACCGGCGTGGTCGACCCGCAGATCTCGGTCCGTCCCACGGCGGCGCAGATCGACGACCTGTTGAGCGAGATCCGCGACACGGTCGGCCGCGGCGAACGGGTGCTGGTAACCACCCTCACCAAGAAGATGGCCGAGGACCTGGCCGACTATCTGGCCGAGCTGGGCATCAAGGTCCAGTGGCTGCACAGCGAGGTCGACACCCTGGAGCGGGTCGAGATCCTGCGCGACCTGCGCCTGGGCGTGTACGACGTGCTGGTCGGCATCAACCTCCTGCGCGAGGGGCTCGACCTGCCGGAGGTGACGCTGGTCGCCATCCTGGACGCCGACAAGGAGGGCTTCCTGCGCTCGGGCGGCTCGCTGATCCAGGTCATCGGTCGCGCTGCTCGAAACGTGGGTGGGCGGGTGATCATGTACGCGGATCGGGTCACCGATTCGATGAAGGCCGCCATCGATGAGACCGATCGGCGCCGCGCCAAGCAGCTGGCCTACAACGTCGAGCACGGGATCGTGCCGGAGACGATCACCAAGGCGATCCGCGACATCCACGAGGGCCTGCGGCGTGTGGCCGAGGAACGCGCCGAGCTGGAGGTCGCCGGCAAGGAGCCGGCCGAGCTGGCGGCGATGATGAGCCGCCTGGAGTCGCAGATGAAGGAGGCGGCTCGCAACCTGGAGTTCGAGCGCGCCGCGGCGATGCGGGACGAGATCCTGCAGCTGCGCCGCCTGCGCGAGGAGCTGGCGGCGGCCCCGGGCAGCATCCCGGCCGACGTGTACGCGGCCGCGGCGGAGGCGGGCGACGTCGGCGGGGACGGGACGCGCCGCGAGCGTCGCGAGGTGTTCAGCACCGCGGCGCGGCCGAACATCATCCCGGCCGGGACGCGCCGCCGGCCACCCCGCCGTCGCCGCCCCTGAGGGACGAATCGATGGCCGGCACCATGCCGCACGCGATCTTCGTAGAGACCGATGTCGACGACGCCGGCGGCTTTGCCGCCTACGCCGCCGAGCTGCCTGGATGCGCCGTCTTCGCCGCCAGCGACGACGAGGCCGCCGGCGCGATGCCGCGCCGGGTGGCGCGCTTCACCGACTGGCTGCGCCAGCGTGGCGAGGACACACCGACATTCGTGGGTGATAACTGGTACGAGGTCGAGCGCGCCGGCGCTGGTCAGGGTAAGGATGGCCGGCAGCGCGCCGCCTTCAGCCTCGACGAGCTGCCGCCCTCGGACGAGGAGTTCGCCCGCTACCTGCGCTGGCTGGAGCTCGCGCGCGAGGAGCTGGCGGAGGCGCTCGATGTCGCCCCATCGGTCCCGGCCGCGGCGGAGGCGATCGCAAGCCAGGATGCCATCCTCACGCGGGAGCTGGGCAGGCCGGCTCCGCCCACCGAGGGCGACCCGATCGATCGGCTGTACGCCGCTCGCGACGCGCTGACCGATGCGCTGACCGCCGCCGGCCCCTCGGCGCCCGGCGTGCGGCGCGCGTTGCGGCTGGCCATCGCCGACGACCTGCGGCTCGCCGACGAGCTGCGCGGAGCGGCCGGCTGAGCGTCGATCCGGTCGCACCCAAGCGCGTCCGGCACGACGGCCCGTGGCCGGTGCCGCAGCCGCGTCGTGCGCCGGTCGGGACCCCGCTGCGCGAGCTGCAGGACACGATGCCGCGCTGCGATGACGGCTCGGCGCCCGTCCTCTCCGGCGATGGGTCCGAGCGGGCCATGCT
>JBKOZM010000003.1:0-15883 GCA_046725855.1 Chloroflexota bacterium
TGGAACGACCCGGACGGGTCGCGCTACCGGGCCGCCTACTTCGACGATTTCCCCGGGGTGTGGCGGCACGGGGACTGGATCACGATCACCGAGCGCGGCAGCTGCATCATCAGCGGCCGGTCGGACGCCACCCTGAACCGCGGCGGCGTGCGGATTGGGACGGCGGAGTTCTACGCCATCGTGGAGGCGCTGCCGGAGGTTGCCGACTCACTGGTGGTCCACCTCGAGGCCGACGACCGCCTCGTCCTGTTCCTGGCCCTGCGCCCTGGCGAGGAGCTGACGGACGCGCTCCGGAAGCGCATCGTAACCGCGCTGCGCGAGAGCCTGTCGCCGCGGCACGTGCCGGACGAGATCCGGGTGGTGCCCAGCGTGCCGCGCACGCTGTCGGGCAAGAAACTGGAGGTGCCGGTCAAGCGGATCCTGTCCGGGACGCCCGCCGACGAGGCGGCGTCGCGCGGGTCGCTCGCCGATCCATCCTCGCTGGACGCGTTCGTCGAGCTGGCGAGAACCCCAGGCCCCGGCGGCTGACGGCCCCAGCTGCTTCTCAGGGCCGGTCGTGCGGCTGTGCGGCTGTGCGGGCTGTGCTGCACAACCGCCCTTGACACGAGACACCGTGGCGCGGAGGCAGCTCGAGTCACATGGCCCGGATGCCGAGCAGGTTGCGGGCGATCACCAGGCGCTGGATTTCGCTCGTCCCCTCGCCGATCTCGGTGAGCTTCGCGTCGCGCAGGTAGCGCTCGACCTTGTACTCGGCCACGTAGCCGTAGCCGCCGTGCACCTGGATCGCGTCGTTCGTCACCTGCCGCGCCACCTCGGAGGCGAACAGCTTGGCCATCGCCGCCTCGGTGCTGAACGGCCGCCCCTGGTCCTTGAGCCAGGCGGCGCGGTACACCATCAGGCGCGCCGCGTCGATCTGGGTCGCCATGTCGGCGATCATGAAGGCGACGCCCTGGAAGGCGGCGATCGGACGCCCGAACTGCTCGCGCTGCCGGGCATAGGCCGATGCCGCCTCGTAGGCGGCCTGCGCCAGTCCCAGGGCCATGGCACCGATGCCGATGCGGCCGCCATCGAGCGTTTGCAGGAACAGCTTGTCCCCCTCTCCCTCCGCGCCCAGCAGGTTCGCGGCCGGGATCCGGCAATCGTCGAAGAGCAGCTCCCCGGTGTTCGAGGCGTGCAATCCCATCTTTTCCTCCATCCGACCGATGGAGAATCCGGGCGCATCGGCCTCCACGATGAAGGCACTGATCCTGCCGCTCGTGTCCTCACGATCCGTGACCGCGGTCACGACGTAGACGCCCGCCTCGCCGGCGTTGGTGATGAACCGCTTGCCGCCGTTCAGCACCCATTCGTCGCCGTCGCGATGGGCGCGAGTTCGGGTCCCGCGGCTGTCGCTCCCCGCACCGGGCTCGGTCAGGCCGTAAGCGCCGAGCTGCTGGCCGCTGGCCAGCGGGCGGAGGTATCGGTCCTTCTGTTCCGGTGTGCCGGCGGCGTAGATCGGGTAGCAGCCCAGGCTGGTGTGGGCGCTGACGATGATGCCGACGCTGCCGCTCGCGCGCGAGAGCTCCTCGATGGTGATGGCGTAGGCCAGCGAGTCGAGACCGGTGCCGCCCACCTCCTCCGGATACGGGACACCCAGCAGCCCCAGCTCGGCAGCGCGGCGGATGATGGCCCGTGGAAACTCGCCCTTGCGCTCCAGCTCGTCGATGACCGGGACGATCTCGCGTTCCGCGAAGTCGCGGACGGTGCGCCTGATCTCCTCGTGCTGAGGGGAGAGGGCGAAATCCATCGCGTCAGCGGCGCTCCGTAGCTGCGGATTCCGTGGCCGGTGGCCGTCGGGACTCCGAGTCTAGCAGGCGCGCAGCGAGAGCCGGGCGGCGGTCAGCCTCGCTGCCAGCGGTCGAGCTGACGCTGCGCCCGCTGGCGGGCGGCGCGCTGCTGAAGCGCGCGATGGCGGCGGATGGGCAGCGGCCGGGGACGGGATCGCTTGGCGTGGTTCGGCTTGGCCATGTGCTGTACAGACGCCCCAGAGGGCCTTGCAGTTGCACACGGATTCCGGCTTCGGAAGCGGCGTCGGGTCGTTGAATCCTGCGAAAGTGCCGACCTATACTGCCGAAGTCCGCGCAGCCTGCCGCCCGATCGAGATTGGCTCGCGCACGTCCTCAGCGCCGAGGGTTCGATTGCCGCCTCAGATTGACGTCCGCCTCGAACACGTCACCAAGCGGTTCCATGACGTCGTCGCGGTCGACGATCTTTCGCTCGACATCGAGCGCGGCAAGTTCTTCTCGATGCTCGGGCCCTCCGGCTGCGGCAAGACGACCACACTGCGCATGATCGGCGGCTTCGAGGAGGCCACCGAAGGGACCATCTACCTCGGCGACGCCGACGTCACCGGCCTGCCTCCATTCAAGCGCGATGTCAACACCGTTTTCCAGAACTACGCCCTCTTTCCGCACCTGACCGTCTACGAGAACGTGGCCTTCGGGCTGCGCCGGAAGAGGGTCAACCCGAGTGAGATTGGGAGCCGGGTGTCGAGCATGCTCGAGCTGGTGGAGCTGCCCGGCTACGAGCAGCGCAAGCCGAGCCAGCTCTCGGGCGGCCAGCAGCAACGCGTGGCGCTGGCTCGCGCCCTCATCAATCATCCCAAGGTGCTGCTGCTCGACGAGCCCCTCGGTGCGCTTGACCTGAAGCTGCGCAAGCAGATGCAGATCGAGCTGAAGCGGATCCAGACCGAGGTCGGCATCACCTTCATCTACGTGACCCACGACCAGGAAGAGGCGATGACGATGTCCGATCGCATCGCCGTCATGCGGGCCGGGAGAATCGAGCAGCTCGGCAACCCGGAGGAGCTGTACGAGCGACCGCAGACCGCCTTCGTGGCCGGCTTCCTGGGCGTCTCGAACCTGCTCGAGGGCGAGGTCGCCGGCATCGACAACGGCCTGGTGACCGTGCGCCTGCGCGACGGGACGCTGCTGCGCGCCCCCTCGGAGGGGGCCGCGACGAGCGGGGCCGTTCGTGTCGGGGTCCGACCCGAGAAGCTGCGCGTCGACGCGAGCGGCGAGGCCAGGGCCACCGATGGCCTGAACGCGCTGGCCGGGACCGTTCTCGACGCGAGCTACATCGGGGTCAGCACCCAGTACCTGGTCGAGACCGCGGAGGGACATCGGCTCACCGTCTATACCCAAAATCTCGACACTGCCGGTGCTGGCGAGCTGCTGGCCGGCGGGCAGCGTGTACATCTGACCTGGAAGCCACAGCACACTTTCGTGATCAGCGGGCCGACCGAGCATGTCGCCGGTGGCCCGCACTCAGCCGAAGAAGGAGAGATCGATGAGTGACCTGGAGCCTCGCAGCCGGATCGAGCTCGCGGTAGACCGCGTCATGCGGCAGGATCCCATCAGTCGGCGGACCTTCATGCGCCGCGCGGGCCGTGGCGGTATCGCGGTGGGGACGCTCTTCACGCTGTCCGGCCTCCTGGCCGCGTGCGGGATCGGGACCTCGAACAAGCTGCGCTGGCTGAACTGGCCCGCGTACATCGACATCTCAGAGGACGAGACGAGCTACCCGAGCATTGATGCCTTCACCAAGGAGACGGGCATCGACGTCGAGTACAACGAGGGCCTCCTCGACAATGCCGACTTCCTGGCCGCTTACGCCCCGGATCTGCGCGCCGGCAACAACACCGGCTGGGACGTGATGTCCCCCGGCGGATGGGTTGTCGAGCGGATGGCGCGCAACGGCTGGCTGGAGGAGATCGATCACTCCAAGCTCCCCAACTGGACCGCCAACGCCGCGGACTACGCGAAGGGGCTCTGGTTCGACCCGGACAACAAGTACAGCGTCTGGTGGCAGGGAGGGATCACCGGCATCGGCTACGACCCGAACCTGACCGAACGCGAGATCACCAAATTCGACGACCTGCTCGACCCCGCATTCTCCGGCCGGGTCGGCGGCTTCAGCGACATGCGCGACATGTTCGGGCTGACGCTCCTCTCGCTCGGGGTGGAGCCGGCCAACGCCACGGTCGACGACGTGAAGAAGGCCCAGGAGAAGCTGCTCGACGTCCCGGACGGGCACTTCCGCGGGTGGTATGACAACTCGTACTACGACGCGCTGGCGGCGGGCGACCTGGCCATCAGTGTGGCCTGGTCCGGCGACATCAGCCAGATGGTCCTCAACGACAACGACCAGGTGAAGTTCGTGGTGCCCGAGTCTGGCGGGATGCGCTGGAACGACAACCTCGTCATCCCCAAGGGCGGGGCAAACAAGGATGCTGCGCACAAGCTGCTGAACTACTACTACGACGTCGCGGCGGCGACCATGCTGTCGGAGTACGTCGGCTACATCACCCCGGTGAAGGGCGTTTCGGAGCAGATCGCGGCCGACGCCGAGACCGCTCGGAATGACGGCGATGCCGAGACCGCCGACTACTACGAGGCGCTCGCACCGACCGTGGTACCGGCCCCCGAACAGATGGAGAACACGTACCCGGACAAGGAGCTGACCGAGGAAGAGGAGGGCGAATGGAACGCCCTCTTCGAGACGGTCATCAGCTAAGACGGCGGGATCGGCGTTCCTCGGCGGGCATCCGTGCGCTGGTTGAGCCGCGGAATCACCCCGCTGCTGCTGCTGCTGCCGGGGACGGGATGGCTCGTCCTGTTCTTCGCGCTGCCGATGGCCTATATGTTCCTGGTCTCCCTCCAGGAGGGGACGTTCGACACCGGGTATCAGCTGACCTGGAACTTCGCCATCTATCCCGAGGTGGTCGCGCAGTACTGGGACCTCTACGTGCGGTCGGCCGTCTTCGCCCTGGCAACGACCGCGCTGACCCTGGCGATCGGCTATCCGGTGGCGTACACCATCGCATTTCGCGGCGGCCGCCTGAAGAACGCCCTGTTGCTACTGGTGGTGCTGCCGTTCTTCGTGAGCTTCGTCATTCGCACCCTGAACTGGCGGATGATCCTGTCCGACAACGGGATCGTGTTCGGGTTCCTCAAGGACCTGGGCCTCCTTGAGCCGAGCTTCCATTTCCTGGCCACGCCGGCATCGGTCATCTTCGGGCTGACGTACAACTTCCTGCCCTTCATGATCCTGCCGCTGTACGTCGCCATCGAGAAGATCGACCGGCGGCTCATCGAGGCCGCCACCGACCTGTACGCCAGCCGGGCGCAGGCCTTCTGGCGGGTGACGTTCGTGCTCTCGCTGCCGGGCGTGGTGGCCGGATCGCTGCTCACCTTCATCCCGGCGGTCGGCGACTTCATCACCGCCGAGGTGATCGGGGCCGGCAACCCGCAGGTCTTCATGGTTGGCAACATCATCCAGCGCAAGTTCCTCGACGTGCTCGATTACCCGGCCGCGGCGGCGCTCTCCTTCGTGCTGGTGGCGGTGGTGATGGCGCTGGTGACGGTGTATACCCGGCTGGTCGGCACCGACCGGCTGACGAGCTGATGACCGCCGACGGCGGCGCGCTGGCCCTCCCGCACCGGACCCCTTTGCGCACGCGCCTGGCCGGGATGGTGCTGCCGGCCTTCACCGGTCTGCTGCTCCTCTTCCTCTTCGCCCCCATCGGGGTCATGATCGCCTTCTCGTTCAACGACCCGGCCGGCCGCCAGAACATCACCTGGCAAGGGTTCACGGTGCGCAACTACATCGACCTCTGGGGCCGGTCCCAGATCACGACCCCGATGATCGTCAGCGTGGCGGTCGCAGCCATCTCGACGCTGGTGGCCACGGCGTTCGGCACGCTGATCGCCTTGGCCCTGACGCGCTACCAATTCCGTGCGCGTTGGTTGATGAATCTGCTGATCTTCATCCCCATGACCGCACCGGAGATCATCCTGGGGGCCTCGCTCCTGACCATGTGGGTGAGCTTCGATATCGAGCGGGGATTCATCACCATCCTGGTGGCCCACATCATGTTCAACATCAGCTACGTGGTCGTCACGGTGCGGGCGCGACTGGCCGGCTTCAATCGGTCCCTGGAGGAGGCCGGCATGGACCTCTATGCCAATGGCTGGACGACGTTCTGGAAGGTCACCTTCCCACTCATCTTTCCCGGCATCCTGGCTGCCGGTCTGCTCGCCTTCGCCCTCTCCATCGACGACTACGTCATCACGCTCTTCTCGGCCGGCCACACCGTGACCTTCCCGCTGTGGGTCTTCGGCGTCAGCCGGCTGGGCATCCCGCCGGAGGTGAACGTGCTGGGTACACTCATCTTCCTCATCGCCTTCGCCTTCATCGGGGTCCAGCTCTGGGGCCAGCGACGGGCGGCCCGGGCGGGCGCGGCGCAGCCGGTCACCGTGGTCGGCAAATGACCGACGCGACGGCAAGGGAGGGATCTGATGATCGACGAACGCGCTGATCCGGAGGTCGCGCGCTGGCTGGAGCGTCGCGATGCGGTCCCGCCCGTCTGGACGCGCTACACCGACCTGGTGGTTGAACGCGGCGAGGGCTCCTGGATCGAGACCATCGACGGCGAGCGCTACCTCGACTACACCTGCGGCATCGGGGTCACCAACGTCGGCCACGCCCACCCGCGGGTGGTGGCGGCCATAGCCGACCAGGCCGCGAGGATCATCCACGCCCAGCAGAACATCCTGTACCACAAGCCAGGCCTGGTCCTGCACGAACGGCTGCCGCGCACCTTCCCCGGCGTGGGCCCCGACGACGAGATGGGCCTCTTCCTCTCGAACTCCGGAGCCGAGGCGATCGAGGCGGCCGTCAAGCTCGCCAAGGTCGCGACCCACCGGCCGGCGGTGATCGCGTTCCGTGGCGGCTTCCACGGCCGAACCCACGGGACCATGGCCCTGACCAGCTCGGCGGTGCGGATGCGCGGCCACTACGAGCCGTTGCTGGGCAGTATCCACCTCGC
This sequence comes from Chloroflexota bacterium, assembly GCA_046725855.1. Classification (GTDB taxonomy): domain Bacteria; phylum Chloroflexota; class Limnocylindria; order QHBO01; family QHBO01; genus DASQFY01. The sequence continues at coordinate 6,869 of JBKOZM010000003.1, forward strand.
CCCGTATCCATATGCCCTGCGCAACCCGACCGGCCGCAGCGACGAGGCGGCGCTGGCCTTCACCCTGGCATCCATCGACGAGCTGTTCGCCACGTTGGTGTATCCCGACGACGTTGCCGCCTTCCTGGTGGAGCCGATCCTGGGCGAGGGCGGCTACGTCGTGCCCGACGATGGCTTCCTGCCCGCCCTGCGTGAGCTGGCCGACCGGCACGGGATCCTGCTCATCGCCGACGAGATCCAGACTGGGTTTGGGCGCACGGGCCGGATGTGGGCGACCGATTGGTACGATGCGCGGCCGGACATCGTGGTCATGGCCAAGGGCATCGCCTCGGGCCTGCCGCTGTCCGGGATCATGGCTCGCCGCGAGCTCATCGAACGCTTCGCGCCGGGCGCGCACGGCGGGACGTACGGCGGCAACGCGGTGGCCTGTGCCGCCGCCGTGGCCACGCTGGACGTCATCGCCGCCGAGGGACTGCTCGAGAACGCCCGCCAGCAGGGCGAGCGGCTCCTGTCCAACGTCCGCCGCATCGCCGCCACCCACCCAGCGGTGGCCGAGGTGCGCGGGCGAGGGCTGATGATCGGCATCGAGTTCGCCGATGGCGACGAGCTGCGGCCGCGCCCCGACCTGGCCAAGGCCCTGCTCCACGCCGCCTTCGAACGGAAGCTGCTGCTGCTGAGCTGCGGCACGTACGGGCAGGTCGTGCGCATCATCCCGCCGCTGGTCACCACCGACACCGAGGTCGACTCCGCGGTGGCGGCCATCGAGGAGTCGCTGGCCGAGATCGGGGCCTAGCGGGCGAACCTACCCCGGCCCTGCGGAGGTCTCCAGCTGGCGGTAGCGCGAGGCGTACCAGATCAGCGGCTCGGCGCCCTCGTCGAAGCCGGCCGCCACGATCTCGCCGACGAAGAGGCTGTGGTCGCCGCCGGGATGCTGGGCGACCAGCCGGCAATCGAAGAACGCGATCGCGCCCTCCAGGATCGGCGAACCGGTCTCGGCCTCGTGCCACGGCGCGTCGCAGAAGCGCTGCAGCTTGCCGGCGGTGGTGGGTTGTGCGAAGCACTCGGCCAGCGCGCGCTGCTCCGCGGCGAGGACGCTGACCGCGTAGGAGTGGCTGCCCACGATCGCAACGTGCGTCTCTGACTTGCGGCTGATGCTGGCCATCATGAGCGGCGGATCGATGCTGACGCTGGCGATCGCGTTCGCGGTCATACCGGCCAGCAGCGGTCCATGCCGGGCGGCGACCACCGCCACCCCGGTCGCGAAGCGGGCCATCATGCCGCGCAGCTGACGCTGCTGCTCGGCGGACATCGGCGCGACGGCGGCGCCGGCAGGGTCGCGCTCGATCCGGGTCACCCCAGCCGGCCGCATCAGCGGTAGCGCTCGAGCTTCTCGAGCACGGCATTGGCCGCAGCCCAGTCGTCGGCGGTGGGCTGCGCGCCGCGGCGCAGATGCACCAGCGGAACGGCGTTCCACGATGGACCCTGGCGCGGGATGTGGATTCCCAGCTCGCCGCTGTCGAGCATGGCGACCACGGTCGCTCCCCGCTCGCCGCCGCGGGCCAAGGCGCGATCCAGGCTCCGGGCGAACTCCTCCGGCGGGCCGAACTCCAGCCCGATGCGCATCGCGATCAACCCAGCTGTCGGCGGCACCACCGGATCGCCGCGCTCCGGCGCGAGCTCCTGGCTGGACTCGGGCTCGTTCATGTCAGGAGGTCGGCGAGCCAGGCGAAGAACGTCAGGCTGCCCAGCACCGCCAGGCCGATGACCGCGATCAGCAGCATGAAGCCGATGGCGGATGCCCAGACCGGGACCGATGCGCTGGCGCGGCCGACCGACCCCCGCGCCAACCACTTGGCCAGCGCGTCGCCATCCATCCGCAGCTCCACCTCGTCGTCCAGCGGGACGACCACGACGCGGTCCCGCTCGCCCTTGAGTGCCTCACCGGTCACCAGCGCCCGAGCCGTCTCTCCCTGGCGCACCAGGAGCGCGTGATCGCCCGAGGCGTTGGTCAGCGGCAGCGCGACCAGCCGTCCCGATGCGCCGAGCTGCACGGGCGCGACGGGCTCATCCATCGCCGGCGAGGATAGCAGCCGTCAGTCCGCGAGCAGCGCCAGGGTCGGGGCCAGGGCGGCGATGGTGTCGGCATTGATCGGGTCCAGCGCCAGCTGGACATGGGCCACGCCCTCCTCCGCGAAGGCGCGCAGGATCGGCGCCAGGACCGATGGCTCTCCGCTGATCGGATCGACCTCAGGCTCGTCGCCCTGCTGCCGACCTTCGGCACCGGGAAAGGCGACGAGCAGCGCCACGCTGCGCTCGACGTCGGCCGGGTCGCGTCCGGCCGTGCGGCACGCCTCGTCGATCTTCTGCCGCAGCGGGCGGTAGCCGTCCGGCGAGTTGCCGAACCAGGTGAACCACGCGTTCCAGGCCTGCACGTGCGGCAGCGCGATCGACAGCATCCGCGGTCCTTCGGAGCCGATCATCAGCGGCGGCCCGCCCGGTCGTGGCGAGCGCGGGTGGAGCTCACAGTCCTCCAGCTGGAAGTATGTCCCGTGAAAGTCGCAGCGCCCGTCGCGCAGCAGGCTGCGGATGATCGCGAAGGCCTCCTCGAAGCGGCTGACCCGATGGTCGAACGGGAAGCCGTAAGCGCGGTACTCGACCTCGTTCCAGCCCGCGCCCAGGCCCAGGATCAGTCGCCCGCCGCTGATCTCGTCGATGGTCGCCGCCTTCTTCGCGATCAGCGCCGGATTCGAGAAGCTGGTGGCCGCCACGAGCGGGCCGAGCTCGACGCGCTCGGTCACGGCCGCCAGCGCTGCGAGCGTCGTCCATGCCTCCCACGGGCCGCGCGCCGGCTCGTCGTCGCCGCGGTAGAGGAGGTGATCGCCGACCCAGATCGAGTCCAGGCCGATCTCCTCCGCGCGGCGAGCCATCTCGCGCTGCTGCGGCCAGCGCACCACGTACTCGACCTCGGGAAGCTGGACGCCAACCTTCACGGTGATCAGGCGACGCGCTTGCGCTTCTTGCTGACGTAGTCGACCAGCACGTACTCGCCCAGGTGCTCGGGCTCAACGTAAAACGCTCGCCCGCGGTTGATGCGGCTCATGAGGTCCACGAACTCCGACAGATAGCGCGAGCGTTCGAGCATGAAGGTGTTGATCACGATTCCCTCGCGCGTGGCGCGGCCGACCTCGCGCAGGGTGGACTGCATGGTGCGCACCGTGGGCGGGTACGCGAACTCGACCTGGCCGTTGGCGATGTGGGCGGTGGGCTCGCCGTCGGTGATGACGACGATCTCCTTGTTGCCGCCGGTGCGCCGGCCGAGCAGCTGCCGCGCGATCAGCAGCGCGTGCTGCAAGTTGGTGCCGTACTCGAACTCATAGGGCGAGAGGGTGGCGATCGCCTCCGGCTTGATCTGGCGCGCGTAGTACGCGAAGCCGACCACGTACAGCCGGTCGCGCGGGTACTTGGTGTGGATCAGGGTGTGCAGCGCCATCGCCACCCGCTTGGCCGCGGTCGAGCAGCCGCGCAGCAGCATCGAGCGGCTCATGTCGAGCAGCAGGACAGTGGAGCTGACGGTCGCCGCCTCCGTGCGATGGACCTCGAAATCGTCGGGCGAGAGCCGAACCGGGGTGCCTGCCCCGCTGCGCGCCATCGCGTTGAAGAGGGTGCGGTTCAGGTCGACGGCGAATGGATCGCCGTGCTCGTAGCGCTTCGTCTCATCGGTCCGTTCGCCGCCGGCGCCGGCCGCCGGCAGCGGGTGCCCGCCCAGCGACTCGCGACGCAGCCGGCTGAAGATGTCGGTCAGTGCCCGCATGCCGAGCTTGCGGGCGGCGCGCGGGGTGAGGTCCAGCCGTCCTCCTTCGCGCTCGAGGTAGCCGGCCTCCTCCAGCGCCCTGGTCAGCTCGCGCAGCTGATCGAGGTCGTCGGTCGCATCGTCGCCGGCCAGGTCCCGCAGCAGCGCCTCGTCGATGCGGTCGAGGGACTCAGGCTCGCGGGCGCCGAGCAGCTCCTCCTCCATGGAGTCGTACTGCTGCTGGCGGTCGATGGCGGCGAGCGCGTCGACCAGGCCCATCGGCTCGTCGCCGGCGAAGGGATATGGCTCGCCGAAGGCGGACTGCGGCCGTAGCGACTGGAGATTGCCGGCCAGCCGCGCCATGTCCCAGCGCAGGCGGTCGTCACGCAGCAGGTCGTCCATCAGCTGCTGCAGCTCGGCGCGCATCTCCGGGCTCATGCTGGCCAGCAGCGACGCCATCTGCGAGGCCTGGCGGTGCAGATGGTCGATCAGCTGATCGACATTCTCGATGCCCGGCGGGAAGTAGCCGCCGTACTTGGCCATGAAGGCCTCGAAGTCGGCGCGCGTGTCCGCCCCGGAGACGTGCTTCTCGAGCAGCGCGTTCAGGTCGCGCACCATCTCGCGAACGCCGTCGAGGTCCTCTGGCGAGAGGCCTGCGACCCCCTCCTTCAGACCCTGGAAATAGGTCTGCAGGAGCTGCTGGCGCAGCTCATCAGTCAGGCTGTTGAACGCGTCGCGGGCGGCCGGATCCATGAACTCGTAGTCGCGCAGGCCGTGGAGCCTGCCGGCCAGTCCCGGCGGCAGCGCGTCGAGCCGGTCGCGCCGCTGCTGGGCAGCCCGCCCCAGCACCTGCTCGGCCATCCGCGCCCGCTCCTGGTCCTCTCCCGGCGCGGCATCCAGGGCCGCGCGCTCGGCGTCGCGCAGCCGGCTCTCGATCCCGGTCCGCTCCTGTTCGACAATGCGGTCGAGCCGCTCGGCGAGGTCGTCGAGGACGCCGTCCAGGTGGGCGCGCTCCAGCTCAGCCTGGCGACGCTCCCGGAGCCGATCAACGATCCGCCGCAGGCCGGGCACGTCGCCGCCGCGAGTCCCGCGCAGGCCGCGCTGCATGAGGCGCTGCAGGGCGCGGCGCACGTCGCCCTCGGCCAGGATGTCCTCCGACAGGGCGTCGAGGACATCGTCCGCGTCGAACGGCGGCATCTGCTGGCTGCCGTCCCAGCGTGAGTAGCGATACCGGCTCATCGGCTCCGCACCCTCGATACGCCAGCTCGCCCAAGCCGCACGAGGCCGCGCGCGCCGGCGCGCGACGCTCTGGCAGCAAACGCTGTGGCGCGGACGCTGAGCCGGACTCCGCGACGCAGGATCCAGGCAGCGGTGAAACGGACGGTAGCAAGGTCTCGATCGATGTCTTCCACGGAGATGTCGACGGCAGCAAGGTGGGCCGCCTGTGCGCTGGCTGGCAGTCCGCGAAGCGCGAGCCGCAGCGCCAGGAGGCCAACGGCGGCGTCGTCGAGCTGCCCGGCAACCGGAATGATGCCGGGCACCAGGTCGATCGGCGATGCGAGGTAGGCTGCGGCTCCGAGCACCGCGGCGCGGCGCGCGCGCGAGAGCGCCCGGTCATGTCCGAGCCGCCATGCCAAGCGAACGTATCGCGGCAGCCTGCGGAGGAGGGCACTCAGCGGTGCCGCCGGGAAGGAGTCGCCCTCGCGCGCGGCCGGCATCGGTCTACCGCGCGTAGCGAACGCCGCCGCCGCGCCGCTCCTTGTTGAGCCGGCGGTTGAGGTGCAGGCCCTCCAGCACGAACTCCACCCCGCTCGCCACACCCGCCGGGGACTCGCCCACGTCCAGCCGTCCGACGGCACGCCGCAGCTCCGGGAGCTCCGACACCAGGAGCTCGTGCGACGCCGAGCCGACCGCCTCGCCCACCTCGGCGTTGGCGCCGGCCTCGAAGCGCTCGATCAGCGGCACCAGCTCGGAGAGCGAGAAATGCCGGTTGAAGACGTTGACCACCGCCCGCTGCACGAGCTTCTCGATCACCTTCTCCTCGCGCGTCTCGTCGCCGAGCGTCTCGAGCTCGATCTTGCCGGCGGTCGACGCCACCACCGCAGCGAGGTCGCTGATGCGCGGCGCGGCCACCGGCTCGCCGAGCCGGACGGCCCGCTTCAGTGCGGCGGCAAGCAGCGTCTCGTGGTTGGCGATGGTGACCCGCACGCTGACACCGGAGCGTTGGCTCACCTCCGACGAGCGGCGGGCCAGCTGCGAGAGCTCGGCCACGATCTCGCGCATGAAGGCGGGCACGTGCACCGGGACCGATGCGGCGGTCTCGTCGTCGAAGGTCAGCGCCTCGGCTTCGACGATGGCGCTCTCGACCTCCGGATCCTCGGGGTAATGGGTCCGGATCTGGGCGCCGAAGCGGTCCTTCAGCGGCGTGATGATCCGCCCGCGGCTGGTGTAGTCCTCCGGGTTGGCCGATGCCACCACGAACAGGTCGAGCTCGAGGCGGACCTTATAGCCGCGGATCTGGACGTCGCGCTCCTCCATCAGGTTGAGCAGCCCCACCTGGATCCGCTCGGCCAGGTCCGGCAGCTCGTTGAGCGCGAAGATGCCGCGGTTCGTGCGTGGCAGCAGGCCGTAATGAATGGTCAGCTCATCGGACAGGTAGCGCCCCTCAGCCACCTTGACCGGGTCGACCTCGCCAACCAGGTCGGCGATGGTGATGTCCGGCGTTGCCAGCTTCTCCCCGAAGCGATCCTCGCGGGCGAGCCAGCCGACCGGCGTCGCGTCGCCGAGCTCCGCGACCAGCCCACGGGCGAAGGGGCTCACCGGGCGCAGGGGATCGTCATGCAGCTCGGCGCCGATGACGACCGGCAGCCACGCATCCAGCAGGCCGATCAGCGAGCGGGCGATGCGGCTCTTCGCCTGGCCGCGCTCGCCCAGCAGGATGATGTCCTGCCCGGCCAGCACCGCGTTCTCGATCTGCGGCAGGACCGTCTCGTCATAGCCGAGGATGCCCGGCAGCAGGGGCTCGCCCGCGCGGAGCCGCTCGACCAGGTTGGCGCGAAGCTCCTGCTTCACCGAACGCGGGCGGTAGCCGGAGGCGCGCAGCTCGCCCAGGGTGGAGATGGTCGGTCGCTCGGTCACGCTGGGGCTCCTTCCACGGGCAGGCTGCGGTACTCGGCCAGCGCCGAGGCGACCGCAGGCGGGTCACAGATCCCACGCTCCGACAGGCTGGCCAGGAAGCGGGCCCGGCTGGCGAGCTCCTCCTCCAGCTCGCCGGCGCTCAGCCCAAGGCTGGCGGCCAGGACGGCGTATGCCTCCGGATCGTGGATGAGCGGCCGCGCGGCGCGGCCGCCGTCGTTCGGCAGGGTGGGCGGCACCGGGTCGCGCTGCGCCCCGGTCAGGCTGGGCGAGCGGCCACCATCGATCGCCGCCAGGCGCACCGGCGTCAGGGAACCGCCGGCATCGGTCCGCAGGTGCCAGGCCTCCTCGCAGCGGCGGTACATGCCCGACGGCGTGCGATACGCGGAGAACTGCAGGTAGATGGTCATCCCCGCCAGGTCGGGGTCCGTGGCGCCGAGCTCGCCGCGCAGGCTGGCCAGCGCCTCGTCGAGTGTGTCGGCGTGCATCGTGCCACCGAGCCCGTAGCCACCGCCGGCCAGCTGCAGCGCGCCACGGGCGTTCGGCCCCCAGACGTAGATCGGCAGGTGGTCGCTCATCTCGTTGATCAGCATGAAGCCGCGATCGGGACCGATCTCATCGGTCCAGCCGAAGTCACGCCGCCAGCCGCGGAGGAAGATGCCAACCGTGCCAGGCGGCAACAGGTCGACCAGGGCCGACAGGGTGGTCGTCTTGCCGGCCATCGGCGCCTCGGAGGAGAGCATCACGCCCTTTCGGCGGCTGACCACGGCCCACAGGGCCGCCATCAGACGCTGGTCGAGGCTTCCGCTCTCCACGATCTCGACCACGCTCATCGGCCGCGGCAGGCTCCAGTGGTAGCCCCACCACCCCTCCGGAAAGCGGGCGTACCAGTCGACGAGCGCTCGGTCCATGGTGGCGCCACGGTACGCGGCGACCGAGCGGGGCGCAACCGGACTCGAGTGGCCGATGGTCGCCGCTAAGATGCCGCCATGTCCGACCCGGAGCAGCCACGCGCCGAGCCCATGCTTCGCGGCGAGCGGGTCTGGCTGGCCGGCACTGAGAAAGAGGACGTGGTCGCCGACGGGAGCTTGATCAGTGACGTCGAGATCGGCCACAACCTCGGCGCCAAATCGCCGATCAGCCGTGACGCGGCAACGCGCTTCGCCGAGGAGTTCCTGCCCCAGGTCGGCAAGACCATCTTCCCGTTCACCATCCGGCTGCTTGCGGACGACCGCCGGATCGGGAGCGCCACGCTGCGCGGCTACGACCGCGAGAACGGCAGCGCGGAGGTGGCCATCTTCATCAGCGATCGGCGCCTGCTGGGCCAGGGCCTGGGGACCGATGCTTTGAACTGCCTGGTCGACTTCGGCTTCGGCGAACTACGGCTGGAGCGGATCTACCTCCATGTCTTCGATTACAACGAGCGCGCCCGCCGTTCGTACGAGAAGGCCGGCTTCCAGGTCGACGCCACCCTCCGCCACGCACGGTTCCATCGCGGCGCCTACCACGACGTCCACAATATGTCGATCCTGCGCGCCGACTGGGACGCTCTCGACCGCCGCCGGGCCTGGGACCCAGCTTCGCCGGCCTAGCCTGGCGAGACGGGCAGCTCGATCGCGAAGGTCGTGCCGTGGGGCCCGGTGCGCTCGACCCGGATGCTCCCACCATTGGCGGCCAGCAGCTCGCGGGCGATGGTGAGGCCAATTCCGCTTCCGCGGCGCGCCTCACCGCCCGCCCGCGCCGGGTCGGCTCGGTAGAAGCGCTCGAAGACGTGCGGCAGGTCATCCGCCGCGATGCCCGGTCCGGCATCGGTAACGCGGATCCGGACGGTTGCCCCGCCGGCCTCGACCTCGACCCTGACCGTGGAGCCGGGCGGGGCGTGCTGGGCGGCGTTGGTGAGGACGTTGCGCAGCGCGCGGCCGACCTGGGTGACGTCCACCTCGACGGCGAAGACCGTGCCCTCCGGGCCGGTCCGCTCGACGTCGATGGTCCCGCCGTTGGCGGTGAGCAGCTCACGGGCGATGGTGAGACCGATTCCACTGCCGGCGCGCGGCTCGCCTCCGGCCCGAGCCGGGTCGGCTCGATAGAAG
>JBKOZM010000004.1:0-2414 GCA_046725855.1 Chloroflexota bacterium
GTGCGGGAGGATGCCCAGCTGCCCGTCCAGGGCCGGCACGACCACCATGTCGACCTCATCGTTGTAGGCCCGCCGCTCCGGACTCACAATTTCCAATTGAAGTGGCATCAAACACTCCCACAGGGAGCAGTCCCGATGAGGGACCGGCGTCGCCGCGCCGCCGCGCGTAGCGAAGCCGCGCAAGGCGTGGTGGGGCCGGTCCTCAGCGTCACTACTTCATCTCCGATGCGTTGGCTTCCACATCCTCGATCGGTCCAGCCATGAAGAAGGCCTGCTCCGGCAGCGAGTCGTGCTTGCCGTCGAGGATCTCGCGGGCGCCGCGCACAGTCTCCTTGCGCTCGACGTACTTGCCGGCGCGGCCGGTGAACTGCTCCGCCACGAACATCGGCTGGCTCATGTAGCGCTGCAGGCGCCGTGCCCGCGCGACGGTGACCTTGTCCTCCTCGGAGAGCTCGTCCATGCCCAAGATGGCGATGATGTCCTGCAGGTCCTTGTAGCGCTGGAGCGTGCGCTGGACCTCGCGCGCGACAGAAAAGTGCTCGTCGCCGACGACCCGTGCATCGAGCACCGTGGAGGTCGAGAGGAGGGGATCCACGGCCGGGTAGATCCCCAGCTCCACGATCGAGCGCTCGAGGCGGATGGTCGAATCAAGGTGACCGAACGTGGTGGCCGGAGCTGGATCGGTGTAGTCGTCGGCCGGCACGAAGATGGCCTGCAGCGAGGTGATGGCGCCCTTCTTGGTGGAGGTGATGCGCTCCTGCAGGTCGCCCATCTCGGTGGCCAGGGTCGGCTGGTATCCCACCGCCGAGGGCATGCGCCCCAGCAGGGCCGATACCTCCGAGCCCGCCTGCGTGAAGCGGAAGATGTTGTCGATGAAGAGCAGGATGTCGCGGCCCTCGACGTCGCGGAAGTACTCGGCCATGGTCAGAGCGGAAAGGCCCACTCGCTGGCGCGCGCCCGGCGGCTCGTTCATCTGGCCGAAGACCATCACCGTCTTGTCGATGACGCCCGATTCGGTCATCTCGCCGATCAGGTCGTTCCCCTCGCGCGAGCGCTCGCCAACGCCGGCGAAGACCGAGTAGCCGCCGTGCTCGGCGGCGATGTTGCGGATGAGCTCCTGGATGATGACCGTCTTGCCGACGCCCGCCCCGCCGAAGACGCCGACCTTCCCTCCTCGCTTGAACGGAGCGATCAGGTCGATGACCTTGATCCCGGTCTCGAAGACCTGCGCCTCCGTCTCCATGTCCTCGAAACCGGGCGCCCGGCGATGGATCGGGAGCGTCTCCTTGGCCTTCACCGCCCCCTTGCCGTCGATCGGGTGGCCCAGCACGTCGAAGACGCGGCCGAGCGTCACCTCGCCCACGGGCACGGTGATCGGCGAGCCGGTGTCGACCGCCTTCAACCCGCGCGCCAGCCCGTCGGTCGTCGACATCGCCACGGTCCGCACCCAGTTGTTGCCGAGGTGCTGCTGGACCTCGACCACCAGCGTGGCGTCGGTGCCCGCCTGCGCGCCGCCTGGACGCTTGATCTCGAGGGCGTTGTAGATATCGGGCAGCTGCCCTGCCGGGAACTCGACGTCCACGACAGGCCCCGTGATCTGGATCACCGTTCCGGTGGCCATCGGTCTTTCGTACTCTCCTTGCTGCTAGCCCAGGGCCTCGGCCCCGGAGGCGATCTCGATCATTTCGCGAGTGATGGTTGACTGGCGGGTCTTGTTGTAGACGAGGGTCAGGTCGTCGATCAGCTCGTGGGCGTTGTCGGTGGCGCTGCGCATTGCGATCATCCGCGCCGACTGCTCCGAGGCGTTCGCCTCCAGCACGGCCCGATACAGGTCGATGGCCACGTAGTGCGGCAGCAGCCGGCTCATCACCGCCTCCGGTGACGGCTCGAAGAGATACTCGTCGGTGCGGGCCGCCTCCTCCTCGCCCAGTCCCTCCGGCGGCTGGACCGGCAGGATGACCGATGTGGTCGGCCGCTGCGTCAACGTGGACACGAACTGCGGGTAGGCGACCGCGATCTCGTCGAACGTGCCGGCCAGGAAGTCGTCGGTCACCAGGCGGGCGATGGGCGTCACGTCGGCGAAGGTGGGCCGGTCGCCAAGCCGCGGGAAGTGCGCGGCGATCGGCACGCCGGCGCGACGCAGCGCCTCGCGACCCTTGCGGCCGACGGTGATGGCCGTCACCTCAGCCGCCTCGCCCTCACGTCCTGAGGCGCGATCCGCCACGAAGCGCAGCGAGGTGCGAACCGTGTTCGAGTCGAGCGCGCCCGCCAATCCACGGTCGGTGGTCATCACGATCAGGCCCACCTTGCGCACCGGCCGCCGGGCGAGCAGCGGGTCGACCTCTTCGCCGACGGCGGCGCCGACGCGACTGAGCGCGTCGCGCAGCTCGTCTGAGTACGGGCGCGCGGCGAGG
>JBKOZM010000005.1:0-5861 GCA_046725855.1 Chloroflexota bacterium
CCGTAGCCACCGCTCTTTCGGGCAGGTTCCCCGGCGCGACCTTCACGAAGTCGACCATGCGTGCTGGATTCGTGCGCGCCCATGTGGTCAACGACCCGCGGCTGAAGGTTGATTCATACGGTGGGCGACACGTCCACACCATCGAGGTCAGCGATCCGGCACCGCTCGACGACCCGGACGTTCGTGGCTGGCTGGCCGATGCCTACTGGCTCGGAACGGAGGGCGCAGGCAAACAGATTCGCGACCGATCATCCCAGGACGGTGCGCCGACGCCGAGGTCAGCCGGCCTTGGAAAGCAGGAATGCGAGCGCGAAGCCGAACGTGCTGGCCAGGCCGGCCACGCGCCCGCCGTCGCGGAAGGCGTCCGGGATCATGGTGTCGACCAGCATGGTCAGGATCGCGCCGGCGGCGAAGGCCTGGATGAAGGGCACGAGCTCGGATGCGCCCATGTCGCCGAGCAGTTGGTAGCCCAGGGCCGCGGCAAGTCCGGAGGCCAGCGCCACGATCACCCACAGCCGGATGATCCAGCCCGGTGAGTGGCCGCTCTGTCGCAAGTCGACGGCGGCGGAGAAGGACTCGGGCACGTTCGAGATGAAGACCGCGACCAGGAACGGGATGCCGACTCCCGTGCCGGCTAGCAGCGTAGAGCCCAGCACCACCGACTCTGGGATGCCGTCCAGCAGAGCGCCCAGCACGATCGCGGCACCGCTCCCCTCTTCGGCGTTCGCGACGGCATCGCCACGTCGTGCCGCGCCGCGCGCCTTGAGGATCTCGTTGCCTCCGAAGAAGACGAGGGCTCCAGTAGCAAGGCCGATCGCCACCGGGGCGGTGCCGCCAACCGAGAACGCCTCTTCGGTCAGGTCGAAGGCGAGGGCGGAGACGAGGGCACCGCTGCCGAAGGCCATCAGCAGCCCGACCCAGCGGGGCGCGACCTTGAGGTTCAGTGCCGCCAAGGCACCGATCACCAGCGCGCTCGCGCCGGCCAGTCCCCACAGCGCCGCCTCCAGCATCGGTCAGTCGTCGCCGAATGGATTCGGCCGCTTCGGCTTCTCCGGCAGCTTGAACAGGTCGTCCTCGCTGGGTCCCGTGGGCAGCGGCAGCGGCCATTCGTCACCCTCGTCGGCCGGCTTGGTGCGGGCCAGCAGGTCGCCCCAGCCGACCTCCGAGCCGGCGTCGCCCAGCTCGCGGCGCATGACCGGGTAGCGGTCGTCGCCGGCGACGTGCTCGAATCTGACCGCCTCGTACACCGATGCGGGACCCGGCGAGTGCAGCCATGGATCGTCGGCCCGCTCCGGGTAGGCCTCGACCGCGGTGATGCCGCGACCGTCCAGCTCGTCGCAGACCCGGCCGAGCAGGTCGCGTGCGATGGACTCGCGATCATCCCCGTCGGCCGCGACCTGGAGGCAGGTGATCACCCACGGCGCCGGGGAGTCCGGCAGCTCCGGATAGCGCTCGCGAATCATGCCGGCCCGGGGGTAGGCCGAGATCGGCCCGAACTGCGCCCAGCCGACTGCCACGCGGTCGCCAGCGGCATCGGTTCGCCAGGCGAGCATGCCGTAGGCGCCGGCGAGGCGGGCGCCCGCCATGAGCCGCGACAGCTTCAGCTCGCGGCCGGCGCTGGAGTCCGCGGCGTCGCGGCTGCCGTCGAGCCGCTCCCAGTAGTCGCAGGTCTGGCAGCGCGCACCGGGCTTCGCCGGCGCAGGGATCGCCCCGAACGACGCCGCATCGACGAGGCTGAAGGCCAGCTCAGCCATCGACCGCCAGCTCGCCGGCCCGCAGCAGCTCGCGCACCGCCGCGATGTCCGGTGCGGGTGGGCGGTCCTCGGCGAGGTGCGGGACCAACGCTCGCAGCCGCCCGTGGGCGTGGGCCACGCCGGCCCCGGGGCGCAGCGGGGCACGGTAGTCGATGCCCTGCGCCGCGCACAACGCCTCGATGGCCAGCACCGCCTCGGCTCGGTCAACGACCTCGCGCAGATGGAGGGCCGCGGTCGCGCCCATCGAGACGTGGTCCTCCTGGTTGGCGCTGGTGGGAATGGTGTCGACGGACGAGGGATGGGCGAGCGCCTGCATCTCGTTGACCAGGGCTGCGGCCGTGTACTGGGCGATCATCATTCCGGAGCGCAGCCCGGGCTCATCGGTCAGGAAGGCGGGCAGGCCGGAGAGGTGAGCGTCCACAAGGCGCGCGGAACGCCGCTCGGAGATGGAAGCCAGCTCGGCCACCGCCGTCTTGGCGTAGTCGATCGCCAGCGCCAGCGGCTCGCCGTGGAAGTTGCCGCCGGAGATCACCTCGCCGCCCGGGAAGATGAGCGGGTTGTCGGTGGCGGCATTCATCTCGATCGTCAGCACGCGCTCGAGCTGGTCGAGGGCATCGCGAACCGCGCCGTGCACCTGCGGCATGCAGCGCAGCGAGTACGGGTCCTGCAGCCGATGGTCGCTCTCGGCATGCGAGGCGCAGATCTCCGAGCCGTCGAGGAGGGATCGGAGGTGGGCGGCCACCGCCAGCTGGCCGGGGTGCGGCCGGGCGCCGACCAGGGCCTCGTCGAAGGCGGCGGCGGTCCCCAGCATCGCCTCCAGGCTCATGGCGCCGATGACGTCCGCCGATGTAGCGAGCCGTCGCGCATCGTCCAGGGCAAGCGCGGCAAGGGCGGCCATCAGCTGCGTGCCGTTCAGGAGCGCCAAGCCCTCCTTCGCCTCCAGCGCCAGAGGGGCGAGGCCGGCACGCTCCAGCGCCTCCGCGCCGGCGCCCGGACCGGCGTCCGACAGGAAGGCCTCGCCCTCCCCAATGACCACCAGCGCCAGGTGGGCGAGCGGCGCCAGGTCGCCGCTGGCACCGACGCTGCCGCGCGACGGCACGAGCGGATGGACCTCGGCGTTGAGCATGCCGACCAGCAGCTCGACGACCGCCGGCCGTACGCCGGACAGGCCCACCGCCAGCGCGTTGGCCCGCAGCAGGAGCATGGCCCGCACCACCTCGACGGGGAGGGGCTCGCCCACGCCCGCGGCGTGCGAGCGGACGAGGTTGCGCTGCAGCTCGGCGGTCTGGGCGGGATCGATGCTCACGTCCGCCAGGTCGCCGAAGCCGGTCGTCACGCCGTACACCGTTTGAGCTTCCGCCACCACGCGTTCGATGACCGCCCGGGAGTGCCGCATCCGCTCCACGGCCTCAGGGGCGATGCTCACCCGCCGCCCCGCGCGAGCCACCGCGGCCACGTCGTCGACCGTCAGGTCGCGGCCCGTGATGGCGAGCGCGCCCGGCGGCTGGTCCCCCTGAGGCTCCTCGTGTTCGAGCGTCGTGCGACTCCTCGACAGGCGGCTGGGCGGGAAGGCGTCCCTATACTACGGAACGTGCGACGACTCCCGGACCCAACGAGCCGCCTGCTCGTCGCCGCGGACGCCAGAGACCGTCTCGGGGGTGCGGTCCCGAGCCCGGCAGCCGCCTTCCTGATCACCCTCATCGTCCTGCCCAGCCTCTTCTGGCTGGTCGCCCTGAAGCGCACCACCGGCTACACCGTGCCGGAGGAGTGGCTGATGACCGCGGTCGTGCCACGCGTGCACGACTGGGTGGAGAGCACCGCGCCGCCGCTCGACGCGCTGCTGATCGGGATCAGCGGCCTGGGGTCCGGCTGGTTCGTGGCCGCCGGGTTCGGGGTGCTTGGCCTGCTGGCGCTGGCCAAGGGACGCCGCGATTTGGCACTGGTCCTGGCGGCCGGCACGCTGGCCTTCCCAATCGAGTGGGCGCTGAAGTTCTTCACCGCCATCCCGTCCATCACGCCGGCACAGCTGTTCACCGCCCTCTTCGACGTCGGCGGGATCGGGCTCGACGACCTGGCCGATTTCCCGGCCGGTCACGCCTTGCGCGCATCGGTCTTCTACGGGCTGGCCGCCTTCTGCGTGGCGCGCCTGGCGCCGGACCGGCGCCAGGGCCTGAGCGCCTACGTCGTGGCGCTGCTCCTGATCGGGGCCATCAGCATGACCCGCATCTACCTGGAGGCTCACTACCCGATCGACGTGCTCGGCGGCTGGATGGCCGGCGCCGCCCTGGTCTCGATCATCGTGTCCGTCCACGTGCTGGGCGTCGACGAGAAGATCCAGGCCGCCGAGGAGGTGGCCGCCGCGTCGGGAGAGCAGCCTCGCCGCGTGGCCGTCCCGCTGCGGCATCGGCGCGAGTCGTAGAGGCCGATGCTCGACTTCATCGACCAGACGATTATCCCCTTCTTCCTGGACCTGTACGACGCCATCGGCTATGTCGGGGTGGCCGTCGCCATCGGCCTGGAGACGTTCGTGCCGATCATCCCGTCGGAGGTGATCGTGCCGATGGCCGGCTGGAAGGTGAGCCAATCCGCGGCCGATCCTTCGGTGCTGGAGCCGCTCACCGGCGCCCCATGGAGCTGGGTGGCGGTGCTGATCGTCGCGACGCTCGGCGCGGTGGGCGGCTCGCTGGCCGGCTACCTGATCGGGGCCTGGGGTGGCCGGCCGCTGCTGGACCGATGGGGCCGATACGTCCACATCCACCCCGATGACCTCGACCGGGCCGATGCCTGGTTCGCGCGATACGGCGACTGGGCCGTCTTTCTCGCACGCCTGGTGCCGCTGCTGCGAGCCCTGATCAACTACCCGGCCGGTGTGGCGCGGATGCCACTCGGCCGCTTCGTCCTGTTCAGCACGCTGGGCTCACTGCCGTGGAATGCCGCGCTGCTGCTGGCCGGGTACCTGCTCGGCGCCAACTATCGGCGCCTGTACGACGCGGTGCGGCCCTACGAGTACGTGATCTACGCGGTCGTGATCCTGGGCGGCGCCTACGTCCTGTACCGATGGCTCCGCGGTCGCCGCGGCCCTACCCCGTCGGAGGCGGATTGACCGTCAGCGGCCGGGCGTGGCACGCTTGCCGCAACTGAACGAATTCCATCGCCTTCGGGGCGGGGTGAAAGTCCCCACCGGCGGTCGGCTCCGCTGAGGAGCCAGCCCGCGAACCCCGGCGGGCCGGGCGCACGGAGACGCGGCGTCCGGAGCAACCCGACGGGGCCGACCTGAACCCGAGCGAGCGCAACGCTCGCCGGCAGCCAGGGCCGACGGTCACAGTCCGGATGGGAGAAGGCGACCGCGAGGCGTTCCTCCGACGCATCGACCGATGGCTCATGTTCGCCTGCGAGCGGACAGGGACGGTCGACTCGAGTGGGAACGCTTGGCGGCGGTGCCCCGTGCGATGCCATGAGCTGATCGAGCACGGAGCGCGCGTTGACAGCTTCAGCCAGACCGATGCGACCAGCGCCGTCAGACACGGCGCAGCCCGGCCTTGCCGTCCGGCTGGACCGGGTGCGGGTCGCGTTCCCCGCCAGGGGCGGCCCGCTGGTTGCGCTCGACGATCTTTCGCTGGAGGTCCCGGCGGGGAGCTTCAGCGTGGTGATCGGTCCCAACGGCTGCGGCAAGTCGACGCTGCTGCGGCTGGTCGCGGGCCTGCTCGTCGCGGAGCGCGGAACCGTGCGGCTTGGGGATGGCGACACAGTGGCGAAGCCGCGTGCCGGCGACGGGCGGGTGGGGCTCGCATTCCAGCAGCCACGCCTGGTCCCCTGGCTCTCAACCTTGGACAACGTCGCGCTGCCGCTCAGCCTGGTGGGTGCCGCGCCGGCGGAGCAGCGGGCGCGTGCCGAGGAGGGGCTCGAGCGGGTAGGCCTGGCCGGTGCCGGGCGGTTGCGGCCGCGCGAGCTCTCCGGCGGCATGGCCCAACGCGCCGGGCTGGCCCGTGCCCTGATCGGCGATCCCCCGGTCCTGCTCCTGGACGAGCCCTTCTCAGCGCTCGACGCGCTGACCCGCGAGGCCTTCGACGCCGAGCTCCAGCGGCTCTGGGCCGAACGGCCGCGCAC
>JBKOZM010000006.1:0-16674 GCA_046725855.1 Chloroflexota bacterium
CGGCCCCAGGGCCACTTCTCCGTAGATCTGCGTGCCGGCGCGAAGCGGGCCATCCGTCAGCCTTCGGCTCGCCGACATGTCGGTCCATTCCAGGTGACGCTCCACGTCGGCAATGAACCGCGCCACCTCCTCCACGGGACGATCGACCACGACCTCTGATGCATACGGGATCATCGGATGTCCTTTTCTCTCCCGAGCGGCTTGTTTTGGCCGACGCTAAACCTTGGAGTCGCTCCAATGTCAAGGGTTGTCCGGACACCACCCTCGACCGCTCGCCCTCCCGATTCCGGTGCTCGACCCCTATCATCGGTCCGTGCCGAGCATCCCCTTCGCCTCATCGGCCGACCTGGCCGAGAAGGAGGCGACCCTCGAGCAGCTCGCCCCCGGCGTCTACGCCTACACCGCCCAGGGCGACCCGAATGTCGGCTGCGTGATCGGGACCGATGCCGTCCTCGCCATCGAGGCCCGCGCCACGCCCTTCATGGCCCAACGCTGGATCCAGGTGATCCGCACCCTCACCGACCTCCCGTTCGGCGACCTGGTGCTGACCCACTACCACGCCGTCCGGGTCTTGGGTGCCAGCGCCTTCGCGGCGCGCCGCATCATCACCACCGCCGCCACTGCCGAGCTGATCGAGGAGCGGGGGGAGCAGGACTGGGCGAGCGAGGCCGCCCGCATGCCTCGCCTGTTCGCCGGTGCCGAGACGATCCCCGGCCTGACCCGTCCCACGGACACATTCGACAAGGCGATGACCCTGGACCTCGGCGACCGGCCGGTGGAGCTCCGCTTCCTTGGCCGCGGCCACACCTCCGGCGACCTGGTGGTGTGGCTGCCTGAGGAGCGGATCTGCTTCGCCGGCGACCTGGCTGAGGCGCAGGCGGCACCGTACATGGGCGACGCGCACATCGCGGACTGGCGCGGTTCAACCCTGGATGCGGTGGCAGCCCTCAAGGCGGAGCAGCTGGTCGGCGGCCGTGGGCCCGTGGTCCGCGGCCAATCGGTCGACGATGCCATCGCGGATACCCGCGCCTTCCTGACGACCCTGTTCGACGGCGTCCGCGCGATCAAGGACGGCGGTGGCACCCCGCGCGAGGCGTATCGGGCCACCCACGCCGCCCTGGCCCCGCGTTACGCCGGCTACCCGATCTTCGAGCACACCATGCCGTTCAACGTGCAGCGCGCCTGGGACGAGCTGGACGGGATCGACCACCCGCGGATCTGGACCGTCGAGCGCGACCGGCAGGTCTGGGACCAGCTCACCACCTGAGGGTCGGCGCGAGGTGGCTGGGGATCGGCTCGACGCCCAGGTGGCGGTGGTCGGCGCCGGCCCAATCGGCATGACGCTGGCTGGGCGGCTGGGGCAGCATGGTGTGAGGGTGGTCCTGCTCGAGCAGCAGCCGCGTCACGCCGGGGAGGGCTCGAAGGCGATCTGCATGCAGCGCGAGACGCTCGAGATCTGGGAGCGCCTCGGCATCGGTCAGGCGGTTGCCGATCGCGGCGTGCAATGGAACGTCGGCCGCACGTATTTCCGCGGTCGTGAGCTGTTCGCGATTCGGCTGCCCAGCAGCGAGGCCGACCACTTCCCGGCCTTCGTCAATATCAGCCAGACGGAGGTCGAGGAGAAGCTGCTTGGCCGCCTGGCGGAGCTGCCGGACGTCGACCTGCGCCGGGGCCACCGGCTCACGGGCCTGGCGCAGGATGTCGACGGCGTCACCCTCACCTGCGAGACCGATGCTGGGGCAGCCAGCCTGCGGGTGGCCTACCTGGTCGGGACCGATGGTGCCCACTCGACGGTACGGCGCCTGCTCGGCATGGGATTCCCGGGTCACAGCCACGAGGACCTGTTCCTGATCGCCGACATCCGCGCGCGGCTCCCGTATCCCAATGAGCGGCGCTTCCACTTCGACCCGCCGTGGAATCCGGGGCGCCAGGTCCTGGTCCATCGTCAGCCGGACGACACGTGGCGGATCGACTGGCAGGTGCCGTCGGAGACCGACGTCGAGGCCGAGCGCGCCAGCGGCAGGCTGGACCGGCGCATTCGGGCCGTGATCGGCCAATCGACCGAGTACGAGCTGTTGTGGCTGACCCCGTATCGGTTCCACCAGCGCTTGGTCGAACGGTTTCGGATCGGCCGGGTGATGGTCGCCGGCGACGCCGCGCACCTGTTCAGTCCGTTCGGCGCGCGCGGCCTGAACTCCGGCGCAGCGGACGCCGAGAACCTGGCCTGGAAGCTCGGCCTGGTGCTGGCCGGCCAGGCGCCGGAGTCGCTGTTGGAGAGCTATCACCTCGAGCGACGAGCGGCGGCGGCCGAGAACCTGGCCGTGACCGACGCCTCGATGCGCTTCATGGTCCCGCATGGGCCCGGGCGGCTCCTCCGCAACGCGATCCTGCGGGGCAGCGTCCGCGTCCCGGCGCTCCGCCGCCGGGTGAATTCCGGGCGGCTGGCCCAGCCGTTCGTCTACGCCGACTCGCCCATCGTGGCGCCCGGCCCGGACGACCCAGGTCTTCCCTCCCACGGCGACGTGGCTCCCGATGCGCCCTGCGGCGTCCTGAGTCCGGCCCCCGATGCGCCGGTCGAGCGGCTGCGCGACCTGATCGGTCCATGCTTCGTCGCCCTCCTGGCGTGCCGGAGCGGCAGCGCCAAGGCTGCGGCTGCGGCCGTGCGAGCCGCGCGGCTCAGCTGGCCCGCCCCGTGTCGCGTTGCTGTTGTGGGGGCGTCGACCTCGCTGAGCCCGGCCATGGCGCTGGAGGACGTCGAGGGGGGCCTGGCGCGCCGGTACGGGTCGGCCGGCGATCGTGCCTGGCTCATTCGTCCCGATGGCCACATCGCGGGGAGCCTGCCGCTGGCGAGCGCCGCGGCCGTCGACGCGCTTCCCGGGCTGCAGGCCATGGCGATCGGCGCCGCGGGCTAGGCGGGCCGAATTTCGGGATGGGGTGTGGATAACCTCGGAAACTCGCCGGGAAAATGTGGACAACTCCCCTTGCGCCGGCTCGGCGCGGGCTGTCATGCTCTTCCCGTCCCGAAGGGGCAGCTGGCCGACTGGAGATTACATCAACGGTCGCCGCGGTTCCTTCGGGACACTTCTTTGCCCGGCGTCGAGCGTAGCTCCGCCACCCTCAGAAGGCCCAACCGCCGGCCGCGAAGCGTGCTGCAAGCCAGCCCAGGCCCGCGATCGAGACGAGTGACAGCGCCACCAGGGGTGTGGGCCGTCGCGCGATCAGCGCCATCGAGACGAAGAGCGGGAACAGCGTCAGCGTGTAGCGCGGCACGGACACGATGAACGCGGTCGAGATGAACAGGATCCAGTTGCCGGCCATCCACGCGAACCACGACGGGCGGAAACGGATGGCGGCGTGGATCACCCCGATCAGCCCGATAGCGATGAAGGCGAGCTCCATGGCGCCGTACATCAATGCCTGGTCGGGGTCGCCGATCTCGAACCAGCGCAGGGCTTCGCCGATGCCGTCCCACGGCGGTGCGAGTGACTTGTACCAGTGCTCGTCCTGGATGCGCAGGAAGGCGAACGCATCGTCGTACACGGCCAGGTTGACGCCCAGGTAGACGGCGAATCCGACCAGCACCAGGCCGATGGCCAGCCACTCGACGCGCAGCCGCCGCTCGTCCTTAGGACGCTCGAACCACTGCGTGGCGGCCTCCGTGGCGAGCACCGGAATCAGGACCAGCCCGTTGACGCGCGTCAACGCCGCCAGCCCGCCGAGCAGGCCGGCCAGCCACCATCGCTCCGTGCGCGCAGCCAGGAACGAGCCGAGCGCCAGGGCCAGGAACAGCGCCTCGGTGTAGCCGATGTGCAGGAAGAAGGCGGTCGGAAAGATCAGCAGGAACCACGCGGCCCGCATCGCCACCGCGTGGCCCTCGTCGACCTTGACGAGCCGATAGAGCAGCGGCGCCACGAAGAGCGACGCCACACTCGTCACCACGAAGGCGCTGACCACCGCCTGGTGGACGAGCCAGTTCACCGCCCCGACCAGCCAGGGGTAGAGCGGGTAGAACACGATGAACAGGTCCAGGTCGCCGGTCTTGCTGTACGTCGGCCAGATTCCCGGGTCGTTGGCCATGTACCCGTACACCGCCACGTCCAGGTAGTGCGGTGCGTCCCACCAGTTCCAGGTCGCAAGCAGGTCCAGCGGGCTGCGCAGGGCGCCGCCCGTAATGGCCAGCACGACCGCCCCAAGGAGGAGCAGGGCGACTTTGATGAGCACGGTCAGGACGACGAGGAAGGCCTCGGGTCGCAGCAGGCGGGCCATGTTGCCGCGCAGTGTAGGTCCGGAGTGATGTTGGACCCTCCGCTACCCGGCTGGTAGACTCGTCAGGCTCATCCCACGGATGGCACGGTCGGGGCGTGGCGCAGCCAGGTAGCGCGCATCGTTCGGGACGATGAAGTCGGAGGTTCAAATCCTCTCGCCCCGACCAATACCCGTCGCTCAGTTGTCGGGCATCACCCGCCGGTCACCCACCGCTCGATTCGCATCCGGGAACGCCAGGCTACCCGCGGCGATCCACCACTCCATCACATCGTAGGTGAGGCGCCCGGCCTGCACCGAGGGATCCCCATCCGACAGGCGCTTCGCCGTGTCCATGTCGCAGGCAAAGATCGAAAGGCCGCGCATCGCGACGTCAGATTGCTCGCCGAGCGGGCCGTTTGCCACGAGGATCCCCTGGCGCCGCAGCTCGGCGCGGTAGGCGAGGTGCTGCGCCTGGAGCGCATCGAGCTCGCTGTCAGGCATCTCTGGCGCGTCGGCCGGGCGACGGAGAAGGACGAGCGTGTAGACGTCGAATGCGTCCGGGATGTTCGGGTCGCGCGGCACGGGCGACAGGATAGTGCCTGATTGCAGTAAGCAGGGGCCGGCGCAGCCGGTAGCGGTCGTCACGGCCCTGGAAGGTGCACGGCCTCGGTCACGCGCTCAACGGCGAGGCGGCGGGTAGACTCGTCTTCGTGGCAGAGGAGCTTCGCCCAGAGCCGCCGTTCGGCGTGCAGGGTTCCAATGAGAACATCTGGCATATCGCCGCGGCAGAGCGCTGGGCCGATGGCGGGCTCGTCGGACACCGGACCTTCTGCGGCCGCAACTACGCGGAGCCGGTTGCCAGACACGATCTCGCCGGACTCAGCGAGGTCTGCTCCGACTGCACCGCACAGGTCGCGCAGCGCCACTGAGCGGCCCACCGCCACAACGCAAAAGCCGCCCCGACGGTGAGCCGGAGCGGCTGATGTGGCTGCGAGCGCGGGACCGGCGGGTAGGCCGGCCGGCCGCTGCGGTGCAGCTGCGGGAGGTGGACTAGGCGGCGACAGGCACGCCGTGGAAGAGGGCCAGGTCGCCGATCTGGGTGGTCAGCAGCCGAACCCGATCCGCGATGTTGTCCTTGACCCAGGTCGCTTCCATCCCGGCCGACTTCTGAGACTCCTCGCGAGTCTCCCAGATGCTGATCGAGACAACCTTGTGGTTGCCGGCATCGACCAGTCCGTAGTTCACGAATCCAGGCTCGTTGGCGAAGAGCGGCAGGATGCCCTTCTCGGCAATCCCCGTCAGCTCAGGAAAGGTGCCCTTGACGATGTCGTAGGTCGCGAGTCTCGTGTAGCGCATGAGGTACTCCTTTGCCCCCGATGTGGCTAAGTCGACACGAAGCGGATTCGCCGGTGGCTCTCCGTCGTTCGAGGGGCCAAAGGATCAAACGGTTCGCAGCCTTGCAGCCGAGGAACGCAGTGTAGCACGAAACGTCTCGTGATATATTCGTGATATCTACGTTACGAGTCAATACAGGGACGTTCAAGTGCCGCGGATCGAATTTGAGGCCGACACGGAGGACGAGCTGCTGGCGCTCGCCTGGCGCTGGGTCATGGGTCCGCAGCGCGACGCTGGTGGTTTCGTGGCCCATCACGGTGATCAGGCCGATCTTCGGCGTCGTCAGCTCGGTGAGGTGCTGAATGCGATCCGCGGGCTCGACAGCCGTCGCCTGCTGCGCGAGGTCGCCGAGCTCTCCTCGCATAACGCCGCACTCATCCTCGACGCGGAGCTCGCCGCTCGGTACGGCAAGCGAACCGGCACGGCATTCGCGGGCATTGTGGCGGGCCCAAACAAGGTGATGCGGCGCGTCGCGCGTCGCGACCTTGTCACGTGGGACGCTGACGTTCGCGGCTATCGGATGGATCCAGCCGATGCGGAGATCGTCCTTCAGCGGTGGCCCGCGAATTAGCGACTGACATGGACGGGCGCCGTGACGCCGGCTCGTCGCATCGATGTCGCCCTAGGAGGTGGTCCCGGCGAGCGGCCGCGACTGCGTCTCCTCGGGCTCGGCGCAGGCGTCGATCGGGAGGCACTCAGGCAGGCTCGAGGCCGAAGAGCGGCCTGGGCGGATGCTCAGGAACGCCCCCACGTAGACGCCGGCCAACGCAACCGCGCCACCGACCAGGAAGGGAGTGGTGATCTGCTCCGAGATGAGCACGGCGGCGAGCGGCACCGCGACGAGCGGCATCAGCAGCGTGACGTACGAGACCGCGGATGCGGTCCATCGGCGCAGCGCGAAGAGGTAGAGCCCAAACAGCACGATCGAGCCGAAGACGATGAGGTAGCCAAGCGCCGCCCAGGTGACTGGCTGGGAGGGGATCGCCCACGTCTCCGCGCTGAGGACTGACAGGGGGAGGAGGATGCCGGCCCCGGCCAGCATGGCCACGGCATTCGTGGCGAACGGATCGCTCCGCGGAATCCACTTCAGGATCACGCCGCTCTCCGCGATGAATGCCACCCCGGCCAGAATGAAGAGCAGGGAAACGAGGGGAACGGCCGCGCTGAGTTGGTCGGCGACGATGAGCGCCACGCCGCCCAGCGCGATCAGCGCCCCAAGGAGACCCTGCCAGTGGAAGCGCTCCTGCCCGTGCAGGATGGCGAGGCCGAAGGTCAGAAGCGGGACCAGCGCGATCAGGACCATGGTCGTGCTGGCCGGCACCTCACGCAGCGCGGGATAGATGAACGCAAAGCTTGCGGCGAAGCCAACCCCGCCATAGAGGAGCGCCCCCGCGAAGCTTCGACCGCGCGGGAAGGGCCTCCTGGTGATGAGCACGATCGCCAGGAGCAGCATGCCGGCGACCGCGAACCGCAGGCCCGCACTCCAGAACGGGGCGAGCTCCTTAACGCTCTCTTTCACGGCAATGGCGTTCACGCCGCCGACCAGCACCACCCCGGCAAACGCAAGCAGCGTCAGGCGGTCGGGGCGAACGTCTGCGATGCGGTCGCTCGACTCCACCGGTGGAGCCTAGCCGATCCCAGGTCGCGGGTACCGTCGAGGTCGCTGCCGGTTAGCTCGACATTCCGACGGCGGCATACTGATTCCCGATGCTGGCCACGGGACGGGGGAGGCAACCGAACGGGTTTCAGCGCCTCCGGCGGTCGTCGTGGATCTGGCTGCTGGTGCTCTTCACGATCGCCGGCTTCGTGGAGGCTGCCTTCTGGAGCCAGATGGTCGCCTTCACGCCAATCTTCCTGCGCGAGCTGGGAGTCAGGACGACCGGCGAAGTCGAGGCGCTCACCGGCGTCATCGCGGCGATCTCGACCTTCATCGGCCTGCCACTGCTCCCCTTCTGGGGCGCGCTCGCGGATCGCTACTCCCGCCAGCCAGTCATCGTCCGCTCGTTCGTGGCCCATTTCCTGGCAGGCGCCGTCTCGATGCTGGCCGGCAACGTGTGGGTCTTCGTGATCGGGCGCTCGATCGGCAGCTTTGCGCTGGGCAACAGCGGGCTGATGATGACAACGCTCCAGGAGCGTGCGCCCGCCGCTCGGATCGGCTTCGCGTTTGCGGTGCTGGGCGGCGCGTCGCCGCTGGGCGCCGTGCTGGGACCGCTTCTCGGCGGGCCGGTCGTCGACGCGTGGGGCTTCCGCGCCCTGATGGCGATCGACGCCGGCGTGATGCTGGTGGTGATCGGCGCCATGGCCTTCGGCTACGTCGACCGCTTCATCCCGCCGCAGCGAGCGCCGCTGCTCGGCATGGCCGCCGAGTCGGTGCGGATCATCGTGCGCTCGCCGCGTCTGCGCCTTCTGTTCCCCGCGCTCGTGCTCCTCTTTGCCGGCTGGATGCTGGCCTACGCGTACGCCCCGCTCGTCATCGAGCGGATCTATCAGGGCCTGGCTGACCAGCTCGGAACGACCATCGGCTGGATCTTCGGCGCCAGCGGGGTGGTCACCATGCTGCTGGCCCCAGCGGTCGGCGCCATCGGAGACCGATACGGACATTGGCGCACCCTCTTTGCCGCTGCCGGCGTGACGGTCGTCATCTGGCCGCTTCCCGCGCTGGCCACCGACCTCCTGGCCTTCACGGCAGCCTGGGCGGTCGTGAACGGGGTCACCTCCAGCGTGTTCTCCCTGTCGTTCAACGTCATGTCGAGCTCCGCCACCGATGCCACGCGAGGTCGGGTCATGACGTTCGCCTACCTGCCGGTCAACGTCGGGTTCGGCCTGGGACCGGCGCTGGGCGCGGTCGTGACGCGTTCACCGATCGGGCTGCTGGGCATCTTCCCGCTGGCGGCAATCGTGACCGCCCTCGGCATCGGCGGGCTGGCGCTTGCTCGCCGCCATGAGATTGCGACAGCGTGAGACTTGACGCGACAGTGTGTCGCACATAGTTTCAGACCGTGAGCTTGACCGACACCGCCGACCCGACGATCCGCCGCCAGGTGCTGATGCATGCTCGCGATCTCCTGCGCCGGGATCGCCGCACGCCGGTGGCCACGATTGCTCGGCGGGCGGGCGTCTCGCGGGCGACCCTCTACCGTCACTTCGGCTCGCGAGGAGCCTTGCTGCGGGCGGTGGAGCTCGAGCCGCCGGTGCCAGCCCGTGATCGGATCGTGGCGGCGGCCGCGGACCTCATCGGCCCGCACGGGTTGGACGGCTTCACGATGGAGCAGCTGGCCGAGGCCGCTGGTGTGTCGCGTGCGACGGTGTACCGGCTGTTCCCCAGCAAGTCGGTCCTGTTCGGCGAGTTGGTCCGGACCTACTCGCCGTTCGACGAGATCCTGCGCACGCTGGAGCGGCTCTGGGACGAGCCACCCGAGGTCGTGCTGCCAGAGGTGGCTCGCGCGATGGCGCGGGTCGGCTACCCGCGGGTTGGCCTGCTGCGCAGCGTGATGGGCGAGGTCGCGGCCGCCAATCCAGACGCCGTGGCGGGGGCCGAGCGCATGGTGCCCGGCGTCGTCGGCCGGCTCGCCGGCTACCTGGAGCGGCAGATGGCAGCCGGCACGATCCGGCGATCGCACCCGATCCTTGCGATCCAGGCGCTGCTGGGGCCGGTCGCCTTCCACCTTCTCACGCGGCCGCTGGCCGAGCGTTTCTTCGGCATCGCCGAGTCGGTCGAGGACGTGGCTGCGGAATTCGCCCGGATGACGCTCCGCGGGCTCGCGGCTGACGGAGCGCGGCCATGAGCCAGACCGGTACGCCGCCGGCCGTCGCGGTGCGCGACGTCGTCAAGCGCTTCGGCGGGATCGCCGCGCTGAACCGGATCACGTTGTCCATCCCACGCGGGCAGGTCTACGGCCTGCTCGGCCCGAACGGGGCCGGCAAGACGACCCTGATCCGCGCCATCGTGGGCCTGGTCCGGGTCGACGAGGGGGATGTGCGGGTCTATGGGCATCGCATGCCGGATCGGGGCGTGCTGTCCAACGTTGGGTACATGACCCAGGCCGCTGCGCTGTACCTCGACCTGACGGCCGAGGAGAACGTGCGCTTCTTCGCCTCCCTGTACGGGTTGGGCGACGTTGCCGAGGCGCTGCGCTTCGTCGACCTGTACGACCGACGAAAGAGCGTGACGGCCACGCTGTCGGGAGGCATGCGCACGCGCCTCTCCTTGGCCTGCGCCCTGGTGCATCGGCCGGAGCTGCTGCTGCTGGACGAGCCAACGGTCGGCGTCGATCCGCAGCTGCGGGCGCAGCTCTGGGACGGGCTGCGCCGGATGGCCGCCGGCGGCACCACCATCCTGATCTCGAGCCACGTCATGGACGAGGCTGAACGGACCGATCGGCTGGGCCTGATCCTGGGAGGTCGTCTCCTGGCAGAGGGGTCGGCCGACGAGCTCCGCGCGATGGCAGGCACCGATCGGCTGGAGGACGCCTTCCTCAGCCTGGCGAGCACGGACCGATGAACCCGCGCCGCACGCTGGCGATCACGGGGCGGCTCTTTGCCCAGTTCCGCCATGACCGGCGGACCCTGGCGATCCTGTTCGTCGTCCCGCTCGTGATCCTGGGTCTCTTCGCTGCGCTCTTTCGGGCCGACGCGCCGGCACCGGCCCTGGGCGTCGTGCAGCTCGATGCCGGCCAGCTGGGAGCCGCCGTCAAACGTGAGCTCGATGCCTCCGACCTCGTCGAGGCACGGGAAATGACCGAGGCTGAGGCCAGCTCGGAGCTCGAGGCCGGCGAGCTGGCCGGCTATGTGGTGCTCCCGGCGGAATTCACCGCCTCGGCCACGGCCGGACGCATCGCGCCGGAGATCACGGTCGAGGGCACCAGTCAGCAGGACGCGGTCATCGTGCAGCAGGCCGTCCAGCAGGCCTTGGCGGCGGGGATCCGCGAGCTGGTTGCCGCGCAGGCGCCGCCCGGTGCGCCGTCCCTCCCCGAGATCGACCCCAAGGTCACGTATCGGTATGGCGGCGGCGATCTCGACGGCCTCGACCTGCTGGGCGGGCCGTTCATGGGGATGATGGTCTTCTTCCTGGTGTACGTGGTGACATCGGTCTCGTTCCTGCGCGAGCGATCGCTCGGCACCCTGGAGCGGTTGATGGCCACCCCGCTGCGTCGGACGGAGATCGCGGTCGGCTACATGCTCGGCTTCGGCCTGGTGGCGGTGGTCCAGGCTGCCGAGATCCTGGCCTTTGGCCTGCTGGTGCTGAACCTCTACAACGCCGGCGACGTGGCGCTCATCTTCGGGATCGAGGTCCTGCTGGCGCTGGCGGCGGTGAACCTGGGCATCTTCCTGTCGACGTTCGCCCGGAACGAGTTCCAGGCCGTGCAGTTCATCCCGCTGATCGTGGCGCCCCAGGTCCTGTTGTCCGGGCTCATCGTCCCGGTTTCGAGCGAGCCCGATTGGCTGCAGGCCATCAGCAACGTCCTGCCGCTCACCTACGCCGTGGACGCCCTCCGTGATGTGATGCTCAAGGGCGCCGATCTCACCTGGGGATCGATCCGGCTCGACGTGGCCGTCATCGCCGGGTTCTGCGTGGTGGCGATCGCGGCAGCGGCGGCAACGCTCCGTCGCGAGGTGGCGTAGCCGATTTCGCCCGGCCGGCACGGGACATCTGCCCCTTCCGTGTCTCGGTTGAGTTCTGCGAACCTCGGGCTGCCCAGTCCTCCCCGTAACGTGCTCATTGACAGTAGCATGTGGTGGGGATATACTCGCTACCGTGGGATAGCAAGTTAGTGGCGTGCGGGAGGCGCGATGAAGGTCGTCGCCGGCCCGCCTCATTTCCGAGGAGATACGAGCGATGTCCATCGCGACACGATCCACCAGCCGGTTGGCCGGCCTGGCCCTGACGGCCGCCATCGTCGAGCTGACGCTCACCACCGCGTACATCCACTTCAGCCTTGGGGGCCTGCTGTTCACGCTGAATGCGCTCGGCTACCTGGCCCTTGCGGCGGCGGTGGCGATCGGCGCCGCGCGTCCGCATCCCCTCATCGATCGCTTCAGCTGGCTGCCTCGCCTCGGGCTGGCCGGCTACACCCTGCTGACCATCGGTGCCTACCTGGTCATCGGTCCGTACTTCAACCTGGGTTGGGTGGCCAAGGCCATCGAGGTCGCGATCCTCACGTTGCTGGCCGCCGACGTCATCCGGGTCTACGGCTCGCCGCTCGGCATGGTGCGCGCCGCGATCGCCTCCCTGCCGGGCTCGCCACGGATGCGCCCGGCCTGATCGGTCGCCATCGCCGGCGAGGCGAGCGGTCTCGCCGGCGACCTTCGGTCCCGAACCCGCCCGGCGGCTACGATGCTGCCTGGCCATGCTGCGACCGACCTTCCCGCTGCGCACCGAGCGGCTGCTGCTGCGCCCGTTCCGTGACGAAGATCTCGACGCCCTGCTTGCCATGCAGGGCCGTGCCGACGTCACCCGCTACCTGAACTGGGGCCCGCGAACGCGGGACGAGGCCCGGCACATGCTCGAGCGCCTGATGCGGATGACCGCCATCGATGACCATTCGAGCGGCCTGCGCCTGGCTGCCATCCTGCCGGCGTCAGGCGAGCTGATCGGCGACTTCAGCCTGTGGCGCGTCAGCCAGGAGCACAACCAGGGCGAGATCGGCTTCGTGGTCCATCCCGACCATCACGGCGCCGGCTACGGCACCGAGGGTGCTGCGCTGCTGCTGCGGCTCGGGTTCGAGGAGGCCGGGCTGCACCGAATCGTGGGCCGCTGCGATGCGCGCAATGCCGCCTCGGCGCGCCTCATGCAGAAGCTCGGCATGCGGCAGGAGGCGCACCTGCGCGAGAACGAGCTCATCAAGGGCGAGTGGTGCGACGAGCTCATCTTCGCCATGCTCGCCAGCGAATGGAGCGATCAGGCTTCGGAAGCCGCGCCTCGCTCCTGGAGCCAGAGCCGCAACTCGTAGGCGCAGGTGATGGCCAGGACGGCCAGCAGCGCGAGCAGCCAGCCGAACGCCAGCCAGCCGATGATGGGTGAGTCGTACATGCCGATGATGTCGCCGGGTGGCTCGATGGCGAACGGGCTGAGATGGATCGCGGTCAGAAAGACGAACCCGCCGCCGGACAGGAAGACCCAGAAACCGGGGCCCACTCGGCCGGTGCGATACAGGTACAGGCCGATGAGGATCGCGGGGTAGATGGCGAGGCTGTAGGTGAAGGCGTTCACCTCGCTGTTCAGTGGCCAGCCGATGTGGTTGCCGCGGATGGCGTGGTCGAGGTGATGGCCGAGCGACAGGAAGAGGGCGAGGAAGGTGAGGCGGTAGAGGGTCGTCTTTTGCGCGGATGAGATCGGCGGCGGGCTCACGAGATCCGGAGCGGCGGAAAGTCGGCGGGCAGGTCGGCCGCGCCCACCTGGAACAGCGCCTCCGGCTCGTGCAGTCCCTGCAGCCGATGTACCCCGAGCTCCGCAACCGAGATCTCGACCTCCGGCTCACCAATGGCCCGCACGGCGGCTGCGGACAGCAGGATCTGTCCACCGTGGCCCACGGAGCAGATGCGAGCGGCGACGTGCACCGCCAGCCCCACATAGCCGGCGTCGGTCAAGGCTGGCCGCCCGCTGTGGATGCCGATCCGAACCCGCACCGGGGTGCCATCCGGCCACTGGTGGTCGCGCATCGAGCGCTGGATGCTGAGCGCCGCGGAGAGCGCCGCCGGCGCGTCCTTGAAGACAGCGAACAGCTCGTCGCCGCGGGCATCGACCTCGTGGCCGCCCGCGCGACGGACGGCGGAGCGCAAGAGGCGTCGCATGTCGTTGAGGAGCGAGGTGTATCGGTCCCCCAGCCGTTGGAGGTGGCCGGTCGAGTCCTCGACGTCGGCGAGCAGGAAGGTGACGGCGCCGGAGGGCAAGGGTCGCGCGTTCGGCGATCGCAGCTGGCGGGTGATGAAGCCGATGGGCAGGATGCCGTGCTTCTTGGCCGCCTTGAGCAGGCGCGTCCGGGCCCGCTCTCGGGCCGCGTCGTCCTCGAAGGCAACCTGGCTGAAGCGGGCCAGCGCGTTGCGAACGTGCCCCTCGTCGTGGATCGGCAGGCGTCGGACGCCGCGCGAGTCGACGTAGGCAAATGCGCTGTCCGGCAGCTTCGTCCGCTTCTTCGCGCTGAGCTGGGTCATCTGTGGATCATCGTACGGCGGATGCCAAAACGCCCGGTCCGTCACCGGACCGGGCGCATCGGTCTGTGCTGGCGAAGGTTAGGCCGAAGTGGCGCTCACCTTGCTGGCGCGCGGACCGCGTGGGCTGGACTCGACGTCGA
Source organism: Chloroflexota bacterium (assembly GCA_046725855.1). Taxonomy (GTDB): domain Bacteria; phylum Chloroflexota; class Limnocylindria; order QHBO01; family QHBO01; genus DASQFY01. Next base: position 13,932 of record JBKOZM010000006.1, read on the forward strand.
AGGTGACCTGCTCACCGCCGACGAGGCGGTCGAAGTCGATCGAGCTGTCCAGGGCATCGCGATGGAAGAAGTAGTCCTTCCCATCGTCGGCCGTGATGAAGCCGAAGCCGCGGTCCGAAATGACCTTCTTGACAGTACCGGTAGCCATTGAAGAGGTTCCTCGCAGTCTTCTCGATAGGGGCGGCGTCGACGCACGGCCGGCTCGAGAAGGAACCAACGACCACGCGAGACCTCCTGACGCTCAGGGGGAGTCACAAGTCTACCCCTATTCCGCCTCCGCGTCATCGTGTCAAGCCGAGATTAGGATGGTGCCTTCCCACCAGCAGCCGGAGGCGACCGATGATTCATCCCCAGCCGCTGCAGACCTGGGACCTCTGGTATCCGGGCGGTGGCGCCACTGGCCTGCCGTTCGCTCGCGGCCAAATGGATCCCACCGAGGTGCTGTGGGTCCACAGCGCTCCCAAGAAGCTCGACGTCGCCGTGCGCAACCACGATGGCAGCCCGGTGGCCCGCGGCCTCGTGTCGCGGGACGGCGGCTACCTGCCGATGACGCGCCTGAGCCTGGTCGATGGGCAGCTCGTTCGTGAGGACCGCTGGCCGACCGACGACGACCTGGGTGCCCTGGTCATCCTCCCCGGCGGTGAGGTGGGCAAGCTGGTCGCCTGGTGGAATGCCGAGGACGGCAGTGCCTGGCGCTGGCGGGTGGAGTTCTCGAACAGCCGCTGAGCCAGCCCGGCCTCGACCAGCGCGCGCTGGACCGATTCCTGCAAAGGCCCCCTTCGCAAACCAACCATGAGGAGGGGCCACCATGGACGCGCTCTCACTGCTGCGCCGAGACCACGATGCGATCAAGCCGCTGCTGGAACGTCTCAAGGAGACGACCGATCGGGCCGAGAAGGGCCGCTCCGAGCTCTTCTCGCGGATCAAGGCCGATCTCACCATCCATGAGCTGATCGAGGAAGAGATCTTCTACCCGGCGCTGAAGGAGCACCCGCGCGCCAAGGAGATCGTGCTCGAGGGGTACGAGGAGCACGACGTGGTCAGCCGCCTGATGGGCGAGCTGGACGGCATGGAGCCCACCGACGAGCGCTTCGGACCGAAGGCCAAGGTCATGGCCGAAAACATCGAGCACCACATCCAGGAGGAGGAGGGGGAGATGTTCGCCAAGGCCCGTCAGGTCTTCGATCGCGGCGAGCTCGAGGCGCTCGGCGAGCGCATGGCGCGTCGCCGGGAGACGGCCAAGGAGGAGCTCTTCGGCTCGACCCGTTCCAGCGGGGCGGGGTGATGCGCCGGTGAGCCTGCGGGCGACGCTGTACGACGCATCCGGAGAGGATCAGGAGGTCGAGCTCAGCCGGGAGGTCGCGGCGAGGCTGGGTGAGGAGCAGCTGCTCTGGGTGGACCTCGACGCACGCGACCAGGCGGAGATTGCCCGGATCGGGCCGGTGCTCGAGCTGTCCGAGGACGCCGTTCGTCACCTCTCCGAATCGCCGTCGGAGGCGCGGCTGCTGCGGTTCCCCGGGCGAGTGCTGCTGCGCCTCATCGCCGTCCAGCCCGCTGGCTCGGATGGTGATGGCTCGGACGTGCGTCTCGACACGGCGGCGATCGACATCGTTGCGGCGCCGAACACGATCGTCACCATCCATGACGGTGCCGTGCGCGCGTTCGACGAGTTCGAGTCCGAGATCCGCGGCGACTCACACCTGGGCCGCCTCGATGCAGCGGGATTCATGGGCGCGCTGGTCGATTCGGTCCTGTCGGTTTGCCTCGACCTCGTGGAGGAGGTGGAGCGTCGGATCGACGTGCTCGACGAGCTCGCGCTGCGGGGAGGAGATCCGGATGCCTTCCTCTCGGAGGTGGTCATGCTGCGCCGGCGGATCGCAGTGCTGCGTCGCACGCTGGCGCCGCACCGGGCCGCGTTCGCTCCGCTGGCCCGTCCCGACCTCGACGTGCCGGAGCTCGGGCAGCCATGGGCGGGCCTGGTCGAGCGCCTGGAACGCACCATGGATGCGACCGAGAGCGCGCGAGATCTGCTGCTCGGCTCGTTCGACGTCTACATGGCGCGATCGGCCCACCGCACGAACAACGTCATGAAGGTGCTCACCGTCCTGAACGCCGTGCTCCTGCCGGCGATCGTGCTGGCCGGGGTGATGGGCATGAACTTCAAGATCGGCTTCTTCGAGGAAGCGGGCAACTTCTGGCTGGTGGTGGCTGGCATGCTCGCGCTGGCCGTCACGATCCTGGGGGTGTCGCGCTGGCGCGGCTGGATCTGAATCGGCCCCATGAGCACGGCCCGCAGGGGCGATTCGGTGATTGCGGTCGCGCGGATCAGATCGGTCCGCGACCGGTGAGCAGATGACACGATCGAGGCCCCGACTGCGGGTCGATCGTGCTGTACGTCAGGGCCTCGGAGTTGGATCGGCCTCGAACGCGGCGAGCTCCTCGGCGGGCATGCCGTAGGTATGGCGCTCCTCCGGGTAGGCACCCGATCGGACGTCGGTCACGAACGCTTCGAGCGCCTCGCGGATGACGGTGGCCAGGTCCGCGTAGCGCTTGACAAAGCGCGCAACGTGCCCCTCGGTGAGGCCCAGCAGGTCGTGGTAGACGAGCACCTGCCCGTCGCAATCGGGACCGGCACCGATCCCGATGGTCGGGATGGCAAGCTCCGCGGTGATCCGCGCCGCGACGGGCGTAGGGACCGCCTCGAGCACGATCGAGAAGCAGCCGGCCTCCTGGAGCGCCAGCG
>JBKOZM010000007.1:0-10091 GCA_046725855.1 Chloroflexota bacterium
CGTCTACACCGGGGGCATCACGACAGGCCAGCTCATCATCGATGCCGTAAACAATCGCAAGGTCCAGAGCAGCTTCCGCACCATCGATCCGGGGACGTCCTACTCGTACATCCTGGATCTGCGCTCGCTATCGACGGCCAGCCGCACGTTCTCGATGACCAGTGGAGGCGCCCAGGTGATCGGGACCAACCTGCATCACTACGACTTTTCGACTGGCTGCCAGGTGGAGGACTACATCATCTTCCTGAAGCCGTGACAGAGTCGCGGGCTACTCCGCGGCTGCGACCGCAACCGGCGCGTTCATGCCGATGCTCCGCACCGACGGAACCAGGATGACCCCGATGCAGACCGTGATGTTCAGGACGGCGGCAATGACCAGTGCCTGCGAGGTGCCGATCGTAGCGGCGATCGGCCCGATCAACGCGTAGCCAATCGGGTTGAGCGCTACGGAGCCGAGCCAGTCGAACGAGCTGATGCGCGACAGCGCGTGCGCCGGCACGTTGCGCTGGAGCGCCGTGATCCAGAGGGTGTCGCCGACCGCGAAGCCGACGCCGCCGGCGAAGCTGACCACGGCGATCGCGAGCACGGGGAGCGGGACGGCCAGGCTGGCCAGTAGCAGCCCCGCCGGCAGGATGAAGAGCTCGCTGACAACCAGTGCGCGCCGGACCTTGAGCCGCAAGGCGAACAATCCGCCAACGACGGCGCCGGCGGATCCAAGCGCCAGGATCGTGCCCCACGCCGGAGCACCACCCAGCGCTGTCTTGGCCACGAGCGGCCCGAGCACAAGCAGCGCGGGGAAATACGTGAGCTGGAACAGCCCGAACGAGACGACCATCGCCACGGCCCACGGGCGCTGGACGAACTCCCGCCAGCCGTCGCGCAGGTCTTCAAGGACCGATGCCGATGCGATGCGCACTGTGGCTGCGAGGCGCATGGATGCGGTGAGCGCGGCTGATGCGAAGAAGGTGAGCGAGTCGACCGCGATCGCCCACGCCGGGCCGCCGGTGGCGACGATCAATGCCCCGACCGCGGGTCCCACGATGAAGAGCACGCTGCTCGAGAGGTGGATGAGCGCGTTGGCTTCCTGGAGCCGTGCATCGCTGACCGCCTCCTTGACGAGCCCGATGGTGGCCGGACGCGAGAACGCGGCGGCGACGCCGAACACGGTCTGCAGGAAGGCCACGTTCCACACGTTGGCCGTGCCAGTGAACAGCAGGATGGCGGTGGCCACCTGCGCCGCGCCCTTCAGCAGGTCCGTGCTGACCAGGATCGTCCGACGCGAGAGGCGGTCGGCGAAGACGCCGCCCAGGAGGAGCAGGACGATGATCGGGACCTCGCGGGCAAGCAGCACGATCCCGAGATCGGTGGCGCCGCCGAACTCGAGCACCGCAAAGGCGAGCGCCACCATCGCCATCCCCGATCCGAGGGTCGAGATGCTGACCGCGGCCAGGTAGCGGGCAAAGCTCCGCTCATTGAGGACATCGAAGGAGGGTGCGAGCCGCACGGCGCGAGTCTAGTCGGAGGCGCTGGAGCCGATCAGCAGTTAGCGAGGTCGGCTAGGATCGGAGCGGTACCGAACAGCCGGAGTGGCGGAATGGCAGACGCGGCCGGCTTAAACCCGGCGGCCCCGCAAGGGGCGTGGGGGTTCGAATCCCTCCTCCGGCACCATCAACGAGAGGACTGGCGGCGTCCGAACAGTCCGCCGCGCCGCTCGCGAGGCGGCGGGCCCGATGGCTCGGTCTCGATGCCGGCGATCGCCTGCGCAACCTTCTGCAGCGCGAGGACGACCGGTGAGCCGGGGCGGCTGATGGCGACCGGGACGCCCTCGTTCACGGCGCGGATCATCTCCACCTCGGTGTAGGGGATCTCGGCCGCCGGCTTGGAGCGGAGCAGGTTCTCGAGGTCGCGCGTCTTCAACAGCTCCTTGGGGAAGATGTGGTTGACCACGAAGTGGGTGCGCGCTCGGAGGGTCGCCGTCTCGGCCAGGAAGGCGAGCAGCAGGCTGGTGGCACGCAGCGCGGCGATCTCCGGGAAAATCACGAAGATGTGGGTATCGGCCTGCTCGAGCATCCAGAGGGAGCGTGGGTCGAGCCGCGACCCGAGGTCGACGATCACGTGGTCGAAGCGGGGGCGCAGGAGGGCCAGCGCCCGATCGAGCTGGTCGACGCCGACGCGGAAGTCGGCATCCGGATGGGTCGGGGCGGCCAGCACCTGCACGCCCGATGCGTGGGGGGTCAGGTAGGCGTAAGCCAGCTCGGCGTCGGCCAGCGCCTGCTCGTCGCCGGCCAGGCCGGCGATGTCGAAGCGCGGTGTCACGTTCAAGTGGGTCGCCACCTGCCCGAACTGAAGGTCGAGGTCGACCAGCAGCACCCGGGCGGCCGGCGCTCCGCTCTGATCGCCGCCGGCCAGCAGGATCGCCGAGTTGACGGCCAGGGTGGTGACGCCGACGCCGCCCTTCGGCGAGAAGAGGGTCACGATCTCGCCGGCCGGCAGGCTGCTGCGGGCGGCCTCCGGGCTCACGCGACCGGCGCGGATGAGGAGCGCCTCGACCCGCGCCTCGAGCTCGCGGCGGGCGAACCCGGCCGTGATCACGTCGTCGGCGCCGGCCTCCAGGAAAGCGATCCGCGCCTCCACGTCGCCTGCCGGCGCGATGACGAGGACGGGGGTCGGGATGGCGGCGGCGGTGCGGATGCGGCCGATCGAGCCGGAGACCGCCAGCCCCTCTGCCACGACGAGATCGAACGGCGCGTCGCGGAGGGCTGCGACCGCATCGGCCGGCGTCGCCACGCTGGCGGTCGTATAACCGGCGTTGGCGAACTGGTCCTCCAGCTGGCCTCGCAGGTCGTCGCTCGGGGCGCAGATCAGGATTGGGTTGGCGGGCATCGGTCCTTCACGGGACGGCGGCGAATCAGGGCGTGAGTATAGTGCGGCCCCTTCGCGGATTGGCATGCGGCCGATGGGCCGGCTATACTGCGTGGGCGCCTCCGAACGACGACGGAGGCTCGTTTTCGTCAACGGGCTCCTTTCTGCCGCACCGACAACGGCGCACGCCGGGGGTGCCGCAAGCCCATAGAGAGGAGGAGATCGGCCTATGCGCCGGTACGAGCTCATGCTGCTGTTCCGCCCCGACCTGGAGGACGACAAGCTCCAGTCGGCGGTGGAGAAGGTCACCCGCGCCGTCGTCAACGCCGGCGGGGCGCTCACCAAGGTTTCCCCATGGGGCAAGCGCCGCATGGCGTATGAGATTCAGCACTTTCGCGAGGCGAGCTACTTCCTGCTGCACTTCGACATCCAGCCGTCGGCCATTCGCGAGATCGAGCGCGGGCTGCTGATCAGCGAGGAGATCCTGCGCCACCTGGTGACGGTCCTCGAGGATCGCGGTCAGGCGCAGGGCGACGAGGAGGCGGAGCTCGAGGCGGAGGCCGTGGCGCCGGCCATTTACGCCGCGGGCGCGGACGAGGATGAGGACCAGGACGAGGCCGTCGCCGAGACGGACGAAGCGGTGGAGGCGGTCGAGGCCTGAGGCCGCGAGGAGGAGAGCAAGGACATGACCCTCAACAAGATGATGATCATCGGCAACCTGGGTGCCGACCCGGAGCTGCGTTACACGCCGAGCGGCAAGGCGGTGGCCAACCTGCGCGTCGCGGTCAACGACCGCTATCGCGGCCAGGACGGCGAGTGGCAGGAGGAGACGCACTGGTTCCGCGTGGAGGTCTGGGAGCAGGCCGCGGAACGCGCCGCCGAGCAGCTGCGCAAGGGGCACAAGGTCTACGCCGAGGGCCAGCTTCGACCGCGCGAGTTCGAGGGCAACGACGGCCAGAAGCGGACCTCGCTCGAGATCCGCTTTGCGCGCGTGCTGTCGCTCGAGCGGCGCGAGCCCTCGGAGGGCGGTTACGGCGGCCAAGGCGGCTCGACGGCCGAAGCCGGCGGCTCGCCCGAGCTGGCTGCGGCGCGGCCGCGCGGCGCCGCCCCGCGATCGGCTCCCAGCGAGGAGACGATCGACGTGGACGACATCCCCTTCTAGCGAGGTACGGCATCACCCATGGCGAGCCCACGCTCCCGCCGCGAGGCGGCCGACTATTACCGTGACCGACGTCGGCGCAAGGTGTGCAACTTCTGCGTCGACAAGGCTGAGTCGATCGACTACAAGGAGGTCAATCGGCTCCGGCGCTACCTCTCCGAGCGCGCCAAGATCGAGCCGCGGCGCAAGACGGGCACCTGTGCCCGGCACCAGCGCATGCTGACCGTTGCGCTCAAGCGCGCGCGGCACGTGGCGCTGCTGCCGTACGCGCCGCAGCACCTTCGACCCTAGGTCGAGCGCCAGCGCCGGGCACGCGGGCGCCGCAATCCGGTGATGGAGCGTGAGCTGCTGCTGTTCGGCGGTGGGACGCTCGCCGGCCTGCTGGGCGCGCTGCTCGGCATTGGAGGTGGCGTGCTGATCGTGCCGATGCTGACCCTTGGCTTCGGCGAGCCGCTATCGAGGTCGATCGGCGCCAGCCTGGTGGCGGTGGTGGCCACCTCGTCGGGCGCTGGAGCCCACAACGTGCGCAGGCGGCGCGCAGACGTGCGGCTCGGGCTGACCCTGGAGATCGGCAGCGTGGTGGGCGCCGCGGCCGGAGGGCTGCTGGCCGGCCTCCTGGCCGATCGGGTCCTGGCCGGCCTGTTCGCCGGCCTGATGGCCTATGTCGGCCTGACCCTGCTGCGCCGCGCACTCGTGCCCGAGGACCGCGCCGAGGCCGCCACGCCCGTCGACGCCATGGCACCTGACGGCCCGCAAGCGCCCGCCTATCGCACGCGTCGGCTGCCACTCGCCCTCGCCGGCTGGGTGGGCGCCGGGGTGGTCTCGTCGGTGCTGGGCGTGGGCGGCGGGATCGTGAAGGTGCCGGTCATGCGGCTGGTGATGGGCGTCCCGCTCCACGTCGCGGCGGCGACCAGCAACTTCGTGCTCGGCGTGACGGCGGCGGCGGGCGCGTACGCCTACCTGTTTCGGGGCGACATCGACCCAATCGTCGCCGCGCCGCTCGCCCTGGGGGCGCTCACCGGCTCGATCGTGGGCGCCCGGATCGCTCCGCGGGTAGAGGCTCGCTGGCTGGCCATCCTGTTCGTGGTGCTCGCGGCATGGGTCGCGGTCCAGATGGGGCTGCGGGCAGCGGGGGTATCAGGGTGAACCAGACAGCCGACATCCTGGGCCGCGGGCTGCCCGCGGCGATGCAGCTCGGGACGGCCGCATCCGCGCTCCTGATGCTCATCGGTCTGGCAACCGGGCAGTCGACGATCGTCTGGGACGGGCTGCTGGTGCTGACCCTGACGCCCGTGCTGCAACTGGTCGTGGCCGCGGTGGGCTTTGGCGGCCTGCGAGAGCCCCGCGCCAGCCTGGTCGCCGGCACGGTGCTGGTCCTCCTGATGGCCGCGCTGGTCACCGCCACCCTCGTCGCTCGCGGCCAGGGAGCGGGAGCCTGACGCGGTGATGGACCTCCTGCTGCTGCTTGGGGCGCTGGGCCTGATCCTGCTCGGAGCCGAGCTGTTCACGAACGGGATCGAATGGTTCGGCCACAAGCTCAACCTGGCCGAGGGCGCGGTTGGCAGCGTGCTGGCGGCGGTCGCAACGGCCATGCCGGAGACGCTGATCCCGATCATCGCCATCCTGGGGCCGGTGATCATGGGCGCCCCCAGCGAAAGCTCGCACGCCGTTGGGGTGGGCGCCATCCTGGGAGCGCCGTTCATGCTCTCGACGCTGGCCATGTTCGTGACCGGGCTGGCGATCCTCATCTTCGCGCGGCGAGGGCGGCGCGAGACGGGCATGCGGATCGACGTTCGCGTGCTGGGTCGCGACGTGACCTTCTTCCTGCTCGGCTATGCGATCGCCATCGGCACGGCCTTCCTGCCGGCCGGGCTGGACGGGGTGAAATGGCTCGCGGCCGGCCTCCTCTTCGTGCTGTACGCGATCTACGTTCGCCTGCACTTCGCGGATGCGCCCGAGGCCGAATCGGTCGAGCAGCCGAGCCGGCTGCACGCCACTCGACTGCCGGGCATGCGTCCGGCGGTGGGCCTGGACCTCGACCTGCTGCCCGGCGGCGACGATGCCGAAGATGCCGCCGGCGGCTATCCCCAGATGCGGATCGTCGTCAGCCAGGTGCTGGCGGCTCTGGCCTGCATCATCGTGGGCGCCCAGGTGTTCGTGGGAGCGGTGGAGCACATCTCGATACAGATCGGGCTGGACACCACCATCCTGGCCCTGATCATCGCCCCGATCGCCACCGAGCTGCCCGAGAAGTTCAACAGCGTGCTCTGGGTGCGCACCGGCAAGGACACCCTGGCGATGGGCAACATCACCGGCGCCATGGTCTTCCAGAGCTGCATCCCGACCGTGCTCGGGCTGCTCTTCACGACCTGGACGTTCAGCGGCGAGAGCGCCATTCACTTCGCCTCGGCCGGCGTCGCCTTCGCCGCCACCATCCTCATCTTCGGCACCATGCTCCGCCGCGGTGCGCTGTCGGCATGGACCTTGCTGATCGGTGGACCCCTGTACCTGCTGTACCTCTACCTGGCCCTCTTCACACCGCTCGGTTTGGGCGCCGTCGGGCTGTCATGAGTCCACGGATTCCGCAACCATCGGTCCAGCCAGGCCGTCCAGAGGCCAAGCGCGGGTATACTTTGCCCGCCGCCCGAGCGGCGGCCGGTCGCATGGTGAGTACCGTCGCAGGATGAGGAGACGATTCCGTTGCTGAAGCCGGGGACCACCGCAGGCGCCACGGAAGCCGCGGGTGCCACCGCCCCCACCTCCGCCACTGCGGCAGGGGATCGGACCGCCGACCTATGGGCCTTCTTCCGCGGGGAGATGGTTCCGCTGCGTGAGGCTCGGATCAGCGTCATGACCCACGCCTTCAACTACGGCACCGCCGTGTTCGAGGGGATCCGGGCCTACTGGAACGCCGAGCAGGGCCAGCTCTGGGCGCTCGACCTGGTGCCGCACTACGAGCGGCTCAAGGCATCGGGCCGGTTCCTGATGATGGACGTGCCGTACACGGCCGAGCAACTGGCCGCCAAGACGGTCGAGATCCTGCGGCGCGACTCGCTGCGCGAGGACGTCTACGTCCGTCCGCTGATCTACAAGTCGAGCGAGACGATCGGGGTCCGCCTCCACAACCTGGATGCCGAGGTCGTGATCTTCGGCATCCCGTTCGGGCAGTACATCGACACCGAGGGCGGTATCCGGGCGCAGGTGTCCACCTGGCGACGGACCGATGACAACGCCATCCCGGCGCGCGGCAAGATCACCGGCGCCTACGTCAACGGGGCACTGGCCAAGAGCGAGGCGCAGCTCAACGGCTTCGACGAGGCGATCGTGCTGACCCAGGATGGGCATGTCAGCGAGGGCAGCGCCGAGAACCTGTTCGTGGTCAGGGGCGGGGCGCTGATCACGCCCGCGCTGACCGACAACATCCTGGAGGGGATCACCCGCCGGCGGCTGATCCACCTGGGCCGGGAGCGTCTGGGGCTGGTCGTCGAGGAGCGCACCATCGACCGCACCGAGCTGTACAACGCCGACGAAGTCTTCCTGTGCGGCACGGGCGCGCAGATCTCGCCCGTCGTCGAGATCGACCGCCGTCAGATCGGCCTGGGCCGGCCGGGGCCGATCACCCGCCAGCTCAGCGACCTGTATTTCGACGCCGTGCGAGGCCGCCTCGACGCCTTTCGCGACTGGCTGACACCGGTCTACTGAAACCGCGACGGCGGCCGCTCGTCGGCGCGGCGGCCGCCACGACCCGGACGAGGGCACATGTCCGAGCCGCGTGACCCCGACAGCTTTCGGTGGCTCCAGCGATCCCTGGAGATGGTCCCCGGCGTCGTCAGCTGGGCCATTATCGTTGGGCCGATCTGGCTGAGCTTCAGCTACCCATGGCTGGTGGCGTACTTCGTGCTCAGCTTCGACTTCTACTGGCTGTGCCGTGCCCTCTGGTTCTCCGGCGCCGTGATCGTCGCCTACCGCCGAATCCGTGACGTCCAGGCCGTCGACTGGCGGGCGCGCCTGCGCGGACTGGAGGATCCAACCGCCCGGCGCGAAACCCTGCTCGTCCAGCTGGCCGGGCCGGCCGGCAGCCCGCGCCGGGCGCTGGGCCTGGTGGCGGGGAGCACGATTCGCACTCCGGCAGTCGCCAACCGGCGGCAGATCGAGCGGGAGCTCGCCGATCTCGACGCCCTGGACGCGCTGCCGGTCCCGCCGCCCGACTGGCGCGGCTACGTCCACCTGGCACTGATCCCGACCTACACCGAGCCGCTCGACAAGCTGCGCGAGACGGTCCGGGCCCTGGCCATGGCTGAATGGCCGCGCGAGCGGAAGCTGTGCGCCATCATCACCCGAGAGACCGATGCAGAGGGCATCGCCAACGTGGCCGCGCTGCGCGACGAGTTCGGCGGCGCCTTCGCCGACTTCATCCACATCCTGGATCCGCTGGAGCCGGGGATCGTGGTCGGCAAGAGCAGCGCCATGGCCTGGGGCGGCCGCTACCTGTACCGCCTGCTGGTGCGCGAGCGCGGCATGGATCCGACGCGGATCCTGGTCACCGACCTGGATGCCGACTACCGGGTGCATCCGCAGTATTTCACCTACCTGACCTGGATGCACCTGGCCGATCCGAACCGCGAGACGCAGCTTTACCAGCCCATCCCGTACTTCCACAACAACATCTGGCAGGCGCCGATGCTGCTGCGCCTCTTCGCCGCGGTCATGACCCAGCTGCAGATGTGGCGCAGCGTGCTGCCGGAGAAGCTGCAGAGCTTCGGCAGCTATTCGACCACCCTCCAGCTGGTGCACGAGGTCGGCTACTGGGCGACCGATGCCATCCCGGAGGACAGCCGCTTCTATTGGAAGAGCTACTTCACCTACGGCGACCGCTTCCGGGCCGTGCCGCTCTTCATCCCGATCTACGGCGACGCGGTCCGCGCGCGTAGCTACTGGCGCTCGATGGCCAGCCAGTACCTGCAGGCCAGGCGCTGGGCGTGGGGCGTCACTGACATCCCCTACGTCGTGCGGAACGCCATCGCCCACACGGAGATCAGCCTCGGCTCGCGCGCCTGGCGCATCGCGAACCTGTTCGGTGAGCACATCAACTGGGCGATCGCCCCGTTCGTCGTCATGTTCGGTGCGACGGTGCCGCTCATCATCAACCCCGCCTTCGCCCAGACCACGCTCGGCCAGAACCTGCCGCTCTACGCTTCGACCATGCTTTCGATGGCGTTGCTGGCGCTGGTGGTCCTGATCTGGGTCGAACACCGCATCGTGCCGCCACGACCGGTGAGCTGGGGACCGATCCTGCGGGTGCTCAGCCACCTGCAGTGGATCGGGCTGCCGTTCGTGGGCATCTTCTTCAGCAACCTGCCGGCGCTCGACGCCCAGACCCGGTTGCTGACCGGGCGCTATCTCGAATACCGCGTGACCGAGAAGGCCTAGCCGATGCCCGCCTCGACCGTCGCCTTGGCCCCGATCCCGCTGGCGCGCGCGCCGATGCGCCTGCTGGTGGGTCCGATCGTGCTGATGGCGGCGGGCATGGTGGCGACGGCCGGCGGCGTGGTGATGGGCGGCGCGGCCGGCATTGCCCTGGTCGCCGCGGGGGTGGTGGTCGTCGCGCTGGCCATCTACCTCGGCGTGGTCCTCCTCACCATGCGTCTCGACGTGGAAGTGGCCATGCTGCGCCTCAGCTGGCCCGGCGGCGAGCGACGCTACATCCTCGCCCGGGGCGCCGTGACGCGGGTGATGCTGCAGGGCGAAGGCGCTGCGACATTGCGCCCCCGCTTCGGCTCGATGGGCTGGGGGCTCGGGCCGGCGAAGCTGCGGCGCAGCGAGCCGATCGAGATGGTGCGGCTGGCGCGCAGCGAGTCCGTGATCCTGGTTCCGACCGACCGCGGGCGGCTGGCGATCGCGCCCGCCTCTGAGCGGCAGCTCATCACCGCGCTGAGCGCCGCGGCCAGGGTTCAGCAACGGCTGGACGAGGTGGCGGTGCGGGCCCGGGCTGCCGCCGCCGCGATGCCGCCGGCCACCACGGACCGGCATGCCGAGGGCGCCGCCGCGGTCGCCGCGCCCGCGCCGGCGC
>JBKOZM010000008.1:0-8128 GCA_046725855.1 Chloroflexota bacterium
CGAGGTCCTGTTCCAGTCGATCACGCACATGGCGCCGGCTGTGGCAACCGCCCTGTCGATCGGCGCCGCCACCGGCTTCGCCGGGAGGCTGAGCCCCCTGGCCGTCCTGCTGGCCATGGTCGCCTGTCTCTTCACCGCCTATTCGATCGGCCAGCTGGGTAAGCACCTGCCCTCGGCCGGCGGCATGTACACCTACGTGGCGCGTGGTCTCGGCCCGTTCTTCGGATGGCTCATGGCGTGGGCCTTCGCCTTCGCCGAGCCGCTTATCGCGCCGATCCTTCTGGCCGCCTTCGGCTTCTTCGGGGCGATCTTCCTTTCGACCTACCTGAACGTCGGCGGCGACTTCCAGTACATGTGGATCGTGCTGGCCGTCGTCTGCGGACTGCTGCTGTGGTGGTTGATCTACAGCGGCGTCCAGCTCTCGACGCGGGCGGGCGTGATCCTGGGCATCATCGAGATGGCGATCTTCGTGTTGATCTCGGCCCTGCTGGTTGCCAATGCGGGCTCGGCCAACACGCTCAGCGTCTTCGTGCCGGGTGAGGAGGGGATCCAGCCGGCGTTCCAGGGCATGATCTTCTGCCTGCTGGCCTTCATCGGCTTCGAGGCGGCAGCCCCACTGGGGGAGGAGACGCGTGAGCCGCGGCACACGATCCCGCGTGCCGTGATCTGGTCGACGATCGTGGTGGGCGTCTTCTACGTCTTCAACATGTACGCGGCCACCGTCTTCTTCGGTGAGGACCGGATGACGGAGTTCTACACGTTCAACGACGGTGACCCGTGGGGCTTCATGGCGACGGAGGTGCTGGGCACGCTCGGCGGCCTGCTGGTCGTCTTCGCGATCCTGAACAGCTCGCTGGCCAACGCGAACTCCAGCGCCACTGCGGCCACCCGCTCGGTCTTCGCCATGGGACGGGCGGGCCTCCTGCCCCGATTCTTCGCCGCCGTGCATCCCACGCGCCACACCCCCGTCAACGCGGTCCACGTCCAGGTCCTGCTGGCGGTCGTGGTCGCCATCGCCGGCGGCCTGATCTTGGCCGATGATCCGAACGAGGGCCTGGGGCCGATCAACATTTACGTCTTCATCGGCACCATGCTGGGACTGGTCTTTGCCGGCATGTACATCGCGGTGAACGCGGCGGTGATCGGCTTCTACCTTCGCGAGCGGCGGGACGAGTTCAACGTGATCAAGCACCTGGTGGTGCCGATCCTGGGGATCCTCGCCATGATCCCCGCCCTGCTGTCGGTCATCGGCGGACTCACAATCCCGATCTTCGACGTCGAGCTGGCGGCCTGGGAAGGCGCACTGGCCTGGACGGCGCCGATCGTAGCGGTCTGGATGGTCATCGGGATCGTTCTCTACTTCGTGCTGCGTGCCAGCAACCCGGCGGCGCTGGCCCGGCTGGGCGAGATCTACGGTGGGGAGGCGCCGCCGCCGGAGATGTGAGCTAGTCGAAGATCGACAGCGGGCAGTAGGCGGTCACGATCCAGTTCGGCGCGTCGACGACCTCGCTGATCTTGAGGTCGATCGCCACGCTGCAGAGGAGATAGGCGTCGATCGGCGCCAGGCCGTGCTCGCGGCCGAGGTAGTCGATCATGCGCCGGGTGGCGTCGCGCGCGGCGGTCATGAGGTCGGGCGCGACGCCATCGGTCGCGTAGTACGGCCCGGTGTTGGTGGAAGTAGCCAGCGGGCCTGGGGTGAGGAATTCTGGCGCGCTGACGTGCACGTCCTTGCGGACCGTCAGGCGGACGCGGGCCTGCATGGGCGTCTCGATCGCCGTGCCGCACACTTCGCCGTCGCCCTGCGCGGCGTGGCCATCGCCCAGCGAGAAGCGGGCAGCCGGGGCGAAGACGGGCAGGTAGAGCTGCGTCCCGGCCGTCAGATGGCGGGTGTCCATGTTGCCGCCGAACTCGGCCGGCGGGATCGTCGAATGGGCGCCGGGCTCGCGCGGCGCCACGCCCAGCTCGCCGCAGAACGGAGCCAGCGGGATCCGCACGCCGGGCAGGAACTCGGCGACCGCCTCGCCGAGGCGCGTGATGCGCAGCGCCGCGTCCGGGAAATCGTCGGCCAGCAGCCCAAAACCAGGGATGCTGGCGGTCCAGCCCCAATCGGCCGGCTGGAAGTCCAGGAGCTCGACCTCCAGCGTGTCGCCCGGCTCTGCGCCCTCCACGCCGATCGGTCCGTTCACCTGGTCGACGCGGGAGAAGTCGAGGGCCGCCAGGTCCGCCACCGTAGAGGAGGCGGTGATCTGGCCGCACGACGCGTCAAGGGCGTCGATCTCCACGACCTCGCCGCTGCCCACCATCGCGATCGGCTCGATCGAGCGGTCCCAGGCCAGGTGGAACTGCTCGCGAGCCACGTGGACGGAGGCGGTGCGTTGCGCCATCGGCCGCATGGTACGCCTCGTCAGAACGTCGTCTCCGTCTCGTGTGACTGGCCGTCCGCGATCGATTCGTAGGCCTTGAGGATGACGTCCAGCACGTGGCGGGCATGCTCGGCGGTGAGGACCGGCTCCTCCTCGCCACGCAGGCAGGCCACGAAATGGGCGGCGCCGGCCTCGACCACCGGCAGCGCCTCGGGTGGCGGCGGCGGATGTACGTCGTGCACCCAGCCCTCCAGGCCCAGCGGGCTGTCCTCGTCGAGGTAGATGCTGGCGGGCGCGTCCTTGTCGTGCGACGCGCCTGGAAAGCTGATGGTGGCCCTGCTGAAATGCAGCTCCAGCCAGGGCGCCAGCGTATTGGCGGTGCCGAAGCTGGCCAGCAGCTGGCCCAGCGCGCCGCTGGCGAACTCCAGGTTGATGAGCACGTGGTCGGGCGTCGTGACGTCGATCGTCTGACCGGCCAGCGGTCCGGCGCGCACCACCCGCTGCGGGACGCCGGTGGCGCCCATCGCCTGCACCCGCCGTACCGGTCCCATCAGCATCGTCAGCCCGTGGAGGCGGTAGATCCCATGGTCGATCACCGGCCCCACACCCTCCCGGTAGAAGACCGATGGGTCGCCGGTGTACTCACGCCACGAGGCGGGGCCGGAGTCGGCGTGGTGGGCGACCCCCAGGCTCAGCCTCCCGAACCGGCCCGACCGCACGATCTCGTCCAGCCAGCGGAAGCGGCGCGTGACGGCGACGGCCGGCGCGCACAGCAGGAGCAGGGCGCGCTTGCGGGCGGACTCGATCAGCCGGTCCGCCTCCGCCAATGTGTTGGCCAGCGGCTTCTCCGAGTAGACGTGGAGGCCGGCCTCCAGGCAGGGCAGTGAGACCCCGCCGTGCAGCGGTGCCGGCGTCAGGTTGATGACCGCGTCGAGCGCGGCCTCGGCGAGCATCGCCTCGAGCTCGGAATAGGCCACCGTGCCAGGTGACCAAGGCGCAACAGCCTTCAGGACGGCCTCGGTCGCCTCCGGCCGGGGATCGCAGCAGGCAGCCAGCTCAGCGCGATCGGCAAGCGTCTGCAGCGCGGGCAGATACCAGCGATGCGCGACGTCGCCGCAGCCGATGATGCCGATCCGCGGTCGCCCGTTGGGAAATCCCACGGCGCGATGGTAGCCTTGCGGCCGACGCCGAGTGGATTCCGGCGCGACTCGAGCCGGAGGTTCTCTACATGCGTCTGCTGCGCCAGCTGGCCCGCCGCAAGCTGCGCACCACGCTCACGATCCTTGGCATCACCATCGGCATCTGGGCGCTCGTCGTATTCAGTTCCATGGCGAACAAGATCAACGCGCTGGTGGAGGGCGGCAGTCAGTACTTCGCCGGCAAGGTCCTCGTCAGCGATGCCTCGAGCATCGGCATCGCGATCGGCACGGCCCCTATGAACATCGACGTGGCCGACCAGATTGCCGACCTGGACGGCGTGGCGGCGGCGGTCCCCCAGATCCAGCTCATCTACGACCCTCAGGGCGGTGGCGCATTCGGTGGCTCTGAGACGGTGATCGGCAGCGTCGCCGAAGCGGACAAGGGCCTCGAGACCTTCCCGATCCGCGCGATCCAGGGCCGGCTCCTCGCCCCCGAGGACGAGGGATCCAACGTCGTGGTGATGGGCAGCGACCTGGCGCGCAAGGAGAAGGTGGAGATCGGCGACACGGTCACGATCCGCGGCGTGGACTTCGAGGTGGTGGGCATCCTGGAACCGACGCTGACCGCGCCGGACTCGTCGGCCGCCGTTCCCCTCCAGGCGGCGCAGGGCATGTTCGCCGATAGCTTGCCGGCCGCGATACAGGAGGCGATCAGCACGGATGAGCTCATCAGCCAGGTCGTCGTCTATCCGGAAGAAGGCGTCAGCGAGAGCGAGCTGGCGTCGCGGATCGAGGACGGCGTGGACAACGTCTCGACCCTGACCGGGGCGGAGTTCGACGAGCAGGTCGGCTCGGCGACCGCCATTTTCAACGCGATCATCATCGGCGTGGCGGTCATCAGCCTGGTGGTCGGCGGCCTGTCGGTCATCAACACCATGGCCATGTCGGTCGCGGAACGGACCAGGGAGATCGGGATCAAGCGCGCCATTGGCGGCTCGCGCCGGCGGATCGTGCGCGAGCTGGTGCTGGAGGCGGGGCTCATCGGTCTCCTTGGAGGATTGATCGGCCTGGCGCTTGGGGCGGTGGTAGTGGTCCTGGCCAACGAAGCGGGACGCGATTCGGGAACCATCCTGTTCGACCTGACGCCCGGCACCGCGATCTTCGCCGTCGCCTTCTCGACGATCCTGGGAATCCTGGCCGGGATCATTCCCGCCTGGCACGCGGCGCGGCTCGACCCGGTGGAGGCGTTGCGCTACGAATGAGCGAGCAGAACGGAGCGCTCCTCGAGGCGCGCAACCTGCGCAAGACCTATCGGCTCAGCCGGCGTAACCAGGTCGAAGCCCTGCGCGGCGTGGAGCTGACCATCCGGCGCGGCGAGATGGTGGCGATCATGGGCCCCTCCGGATCGGGGAAGAGCACGCTCATGCACATCCTGGGGCTCCTGCACGCGCCGGACGCCAATGGCGGGCCGGCGCCTGAGTTGCGCATCAACGGCAGCGACGTGACCGGCCTCTCGGATGGGCGCCGGACGCGGATGCGGGCCGAAGCGATGGGCTTCGTGTTTCAGTCGTACAACCTGGTGCCCACGCTCACCGCGGCGGAGAACGTCTCGCTGGCGGGGGAGTACGCGGGCGTCCCGCGCCGCAGGGCAACGGCCGCCGCCATGGAAGCGCTTGGATTGGTCGGCCTGGCGGAGCGGGCTGACCACCGTCCCATGGAGCTCTCCGGCGGCGAACAGCAGCGCGTCGCGATTGCGCGTTCGCTCGTGAATGAGCCGATGCTGCTCCTGGCCGACGAGCCGACCGGCAACCTCGACACGGCGATGAGCCACGACGTCCTGCAGCTGCTCCAGCGCTTCAACCGGGAGCGCGGGCAGACGCTGCTGCTGGTGACGCACGATCCGGAGGTCGGCGCGTTCTGCGACCGGATCGTCCACATGCGCGACGGGCTGATCGAGGATTCCGTCGCCTGATCCGGGCCGGTCCGGCACAGCCCGTGCAGGGTGGGCCGGCATGGCCTTCCGTATCCTCACCGATGACCGATACCGACGCCTGGCCTGGTGGCTGATCACGCTCGCTCTCGCGCTCATCAGCGGCTGTCAGAACACCGATGGCGGTGGGGGAGGCGGCTACTAGAGTTTCCCATCGATGACCTGTCGGGTCGTGCTGGTCGGGATGATGGGGAGCGGCAAGACGGCGGTGGGCCAGGTCCTGGCCGACATGACCGGCTGGCCGCTGCAGGACAACGACGAGCTCGTCCTGCGCCTCTTCGATGCCACGCCGCGCCAGATCCTGGATGCCGGCGGCGAGGCGAAGCTGCGCGCCGCGGAGTCGGAGGCGCTGGCGATGGGCCTCGAGGCGCCGCCTCCCTCGATCGTTGGAGCGGCCGCCGGGACGATCCTCGACCCGACCAATCGCGAGCAGCTGCGCCGCGCCGGCATCGTCGTCTGGCTGCGTGCTTCCTCGAAGGTTTTAGAACGGCGCTCCATGGGCGCCGCGCATCGGCCCTGGTTGGACGCTGGCGGCACCGAGTGGATCCGCAAGACCGTGGAGGAGCGCAACCCGCTCTATGCGTCGGCTGCCGACCTGATCGTGGATGCCGATGGCCTCACGCCCGAGACGGTCGCCCGCCGCATCGTCGAGCACTTGCACGGCGTCGACGCCTGCCGGGAGAGCCTCCCGGGCGGCTGACCGGCGTTGCCCTGACTGCGCCCCGGCCCGGCGGACGTACCATGAAGGGAACGGCGCCCAAACCGACGAAGGCAGCGACCGAGCCGCATGTCCGAGTTCCACCACATCCCGATCGAAACGAGCCAGGGCCATCGACCGCCAAGCCAGGCTGGGGATCGCCTGCTCGTTGGGCTGGCGGTTCTGGCGCTGAGCGGCGGACTGCTGCTGGCGGGCCTCAACCTGCTGGTGAGCGACGAGGACGCGGTGGCGAACGCTTCGCCGACGCCGAGCGCGCGGCCGCGCAGCACGCCGCGGCCAACACCCACCGAGCGGCCGCGCATCGAGTTCACGCTCGAGCCAGGCACGCCTCCTGTGTCCGAGCCCATCGCAGAGGAGACGTTCAGCGGCTGGATCCGCGCCAAGACGGACATCGTCCTGCACGCGAGCCCAGATGAGGATGCGGCGGAGCTTGGCACGCTGGCCGCCGGCGCCTTCGCGTATGCCGATGGCTGGGGACCCAGCGGACCACTGCAGCCTGGTTGGCTGCACGTTCTCGCGCCGTCTCCCGAAGCGTGGATCGCAACGTCTGCCGGGGCCACGGACCTCGTTGAGCGCTACGAGCCGGGTCCGATCCCCTCGAGCGCCTCCGTCTGGCAGGTCGTGGCGGGTGCCGAGGGCTTCGTGATG
This sequence comes from Chloroflexota bacterium, assembly GCA_046725855.1. Classification (GTDB taxonomy): domain Bacteria; phylum Chloroflexota; class Limnocylindria; order QHBO01; family QHBO01; genus DASQFY01. The sequence continues at coordinate 6,859 of JBKOZM010000008.1, forward strand.
GTTGGCACACCCCCGTCACGGAGCGGTGACGATGCGCCGCCGCTCCTGTACGCCTCGACCGACGGCGCCGAATGGCGCAGGTCGTCGGACACCACCCGCTTCGCGTCGAGGTACGGGTATTACGGCTCCACTCTCGCCTGGGGACCCGCCGGATGGCTGATGATCACCATGCCGGACCCCGAAAATGACCCGTCCGCCTGGGTCTGGCAATCAGCTGACGGCGAGAGCTGGACATCGCTCGGGACCATGGCCGGCCTCCAGGGCAACGCCCCGAGTCGCCTCGTTGCTTCGGAGGTCGGCTACCTCCTCACGGTCGAAGATCGTGGGAGGGGAGGCATCGCCAGCCTGTTTGCGTCGCCCGACGGCGTCACCTGGCACGAAAGCGCCGACCCTGGCTTCGAGAATGTGGACTGGGGGCTCCAGCTTGCGGCGACGCCACTCGGCTTCCTGGCGTGGAACGGTGACGAAGGGCCGGTGAATGCAACGTCGCCCTCCTTCTCGCGCGACGGCCTGGCATGGTCGGCCACGGACGGCCCCAGCGGCGCCGGCCTGCAGGTCGCGTCACTGGCCGATCAGATCGTCGCCGTTGAGATCGATCCCGATTCAGGATTCGTCGGCGTCTGGCTGGGCACCGTCGCCGGCGCCGGCATCGCCTGGCAGCGCGATGAGGACGCCGACGCGGCCTTCCGCGGGGCGCATGTCTCCAGCCTGGTCGGTGATGGCCGAAAGGCGATCGCGTTCGGTTGGGAGATCTCCACCGATGAGCCGCTGGCTTGGACATTCGACGGCGAGCGCTGGACCCGGTCCGCCCTACCCGACGCATTTCGGGGCGGCATCCCGCGAAATGCTGCCGGCGGGGGTGCCGGCATCGTGCTGCAGGGCTACCGGCCAACGCTGCCCGGCCCGAATCCGATCTTCTGGCACCTGACCAGTAGCGGCGGCTGGCTTCCGGAGCGGACACCGGTCTTCGAGGTCGTGCCCGACCCTTCCGGAGACGAGTGCGGAGCCCTTCCGAGCGATGTGCTGACCTTCAGCTCGATCGATCGCGCCATGGCCGTCGCCTGCTTCGGCTCGGCGCCGACCACCTTCCGCGCCTACGCGGTCCCCTGCGACGGATGCTTCTGGGACGCGCCAGGTATCCGCGAGCCCGAGTGGTTGCTGGGTGACACCGAGGCCCAGCTGTACCTCTCTCCAATCACGTCGGCGGAGTGGGGCGGCACGTCGGCGATGGTGCATCCGTCGCTCACCTACGACCCGTCCTGGGTGGACC
>JBKOZM010000009.1:0-6342 GCA_046725855.1 Chloroflexota bacterium
CATGAACACCATCCAGGGAGCCAGGGTGAAGGTCGGCCGGTCGACGAGGTCCGGCGTGACGTCCTCCTTGGCGAGCACCTTGAAGCCGTGGATCGTGCTCTGGAACATGCCCTTGGGGCCGACCCGGTTGGGGCCGTAGCGCAGCTGCATGAGGGCGATCACCTTCAGCTCCATCTGGATGACGATGAAGGCGGTCGGGATCGTGAGCAGCAGCAGCAGGGTGGTCGACAGCACGAAGCGGCCGATGCCCAGGATGAGGTCCCAGTCCATTTACGTATCCATGGCCTACTTGTCCACGCCGCCCATGATCGGGTCCAGGCTGGCCATGATGGCCATGGTGTCGGCGATCAGGTGGCCGGGCATCAGCACCGGCATCACCTGAAGCGTGATGAACGATGGATCTCGCATCCGGAACCGATACGGGTTCGGGCCGCCGTCGCTGATGGCGTAGACGCTGTACAGGCCGCGCGGCGACTCGATCGCGGCGTAGGCGCGGCCGGGCTTTGGGCGAATGATGCCGGGGACCTGGGCCTGCACCGGGCCGTGCGGCATCTGCTCCACGATCTGGTCGATGAGGCTCAGGCTCTGCTTGATCTCGGCGATGCGCTGCAGGTAGCGGGCGTAGACGTCGCCGGCCTGCTGGGTGACGACGTCGAACTCCAGCTCGTCGTAGATCGAGTACGGATGCGCCTTGCGCACGTCGAACGGCACGCCGGAGGCGCGGAGGTTCGGCCCCGACACGCCGAGCGCGATTGCGCGCTCTCCGCTGAGCACGCCCATCCCCTTGGTGCGGGCAGTGAAGATCTCGTTCTCGGTGATGAGCGCCTCGTTATCGGCAATCGCGCGGCCCACGTTGGCGCGCCACTTCGAGAGGCGGTTGATGAACTCGTCGTTGACGTCCCAGTTCACGCCACCGACCCGGAAGAAGTTGAACAGCATCCGCTGCCCGCTGATGGCGGCCAGCAGCTCAACGGTCTCGTCGCGGTTGATGAAGCCGTACAGCACCGGCGTCAGGCCACCCATGTCGAGCGCCAGGAAGCCCATCATCAGGCCGTGGCTGAAGACGCGGTTCAGCTCCACCACCAGCGCGCGAATGTACTCGGCGCGCTTCGGCGCGCGGATGCCGTACAGCTTCTCGAAGGCGATCGCCGGCGCGTGCTCGTTGTGCATCGAGGCCATGTAGTCCATCGGGTCGACGTAGGTCAGCACCGTCGTGTAGGTGGCGTTCTCGCACAGCTTCTCGATCCCGCGGTGCAGGTAGCCGAGCACCGGGTCGAGGTCGACCACGACCTCGCCGCGGACCTTGACGACCAGCCGCATGACGCCGTGGGTCGAGGGGTGCTGGGGGCCCATGTTGACGAGCATCTCGCCCTCGTCGAGCGTGTAGATCTCCTGCTCGCGCTCGGTCTCCGGCGGCCGATCCGGGATGCCGACCGATTCGAAGCCGGCGTACTCGGCACCCGGCCGCGGCGGCTGGTCGAGGCCGAGCGCGGCGTGCAGCCGCGCCTCTTCGGCCCGATCGAGCTCGATCGGGTCCGGGATGCGGGTCTCTGGATCGACGGCGGTCATCGGGGCCGGCTCTTGTCGGCGTCGAGGTCGCCCGCCGTGGGCCCTTGTTCGCCGGACGTCTCCTCCAAGGGGAGATACGTCGGCGCAGAGGAGCGGGTCAGCTCCTCGCCGAAACGAGACAGGTCCCAGGTCTCCGGGCGCTCGAGTGGGTTGACCCCCGCCGCTGACGAGTCGGCGGCGTCATCGGGCAGGAGGAAGTCCTTGCGCTGCGGGAAGCTGCGGTAGTCGGGCGACATGTAGATCCGCCGCAGGTCGCGGTTGCCGTCGGAGACGATGCCCATCATGTCGAACATCTCGCGCTCATGGAACATGGCGCCTTCCCACAGACCGGTGATCGTCGGCAGGTGCGGACGCTCGCGATCGACCCGGGCGCGGACGCGCAGCCAGGCCGGGTGCAGGTCCGAGTACAGGTGGTAGACGACCTCGAAATGCTCGCCGACTCCGTAGTCCACCGCCGCGGCATCGGCCAGGTACCAGAAGCGCAGCTCGGGCTCGTCACGGAGCTGGCGCAGCAGCTCCACGTTCCGTGCGCCATCGACCTGGACCTCCACCGTGTCCTCGTCGGTCCACAGCGTTCGGGCCAGCTCGGGGAAGCGGTCGGTCAGGGCGCGAACCAGCGCTCCCGCCACCGCCGGGGCGGTCAGCGCACGTCTCCTTCCCAGGCAAGCCGCTGCGGGCCGCGATCGACGAAGGTCGGCCACTGCCCGCGCCGCTGCTTGACCAGCTCCTGGAGCTTCATGAGGCCGTAGATCAGGCCCTCCGGCCGCGGCGGGCAGCCGGGCACGTAGACGTCAACCGGCATCACGCGGTCCACCCCCTGCACCACGCTGTACGAGCGCTTGAAGCGGCCGCCGCTGGTGGTGCAGGTGCCCATGGCCACGCACCACTTCGGCTCCGGCATCTGCTCCCAGAGGCGGACCAGCGGGCCAGCCATCTTGGTGGTCAGGGTGCCGGCCACGATGAGCACGTCGGCCTGGCGCGGGCTGGCGCGGAACGGGAACATCCCGAAGCGGTCGATGTCGTTCTTGCTGGTCGCCGTACTCATCATCTCGATCGCGCAGCAGCTCAGACCGGAGAGCAGCGGCCACAGCGAGTTGGCCCGGATCAGATCCAGCAGCCAGTCGGCCCGGGTGGGGATCACCTCCAGCAGCCCGTGGAAGCCGCCCTTCGGGTGCTCCTCCATACCGAACTCGCGCAGCAGCGCGTCGCCCGCCGCCTGGTCGGGGATGATGATCGGCGCGGCGGTCTCGGCCGGGACGAGCGCTCGCTCCGTGCCCTCATCGGTCTTCTTGGGTCCGGTCGTCACTGCCATCGCAGGTCTCCCTTCCGCCAGGCATACAGCTCGCCGAACATCAGGATCGCCAGGAACAGGCCGATCACCACAATCCCGGGTATCGCCACCGCCCGCACGGTGATCGCCCACAGGTACACGAAGATGATCTCGACGTCGAAGGCGACGAAGAGCAGCGCATACAGGTAGAAGGCCAGCCCGAAGCGCGACCAGGTGTCGCCGATGGTGTCGATCCCCGACTCATACGGCAGCCCCTTCTGCGGGCGCCGTCGCCGATGGGTGACGAGCCAGGAAAAAAGGATCGTGCCGAAGACGAAGGTCGTCGCGGCGAACCCGAATCCGAGGACGTAGATCAGGCCGGTCTGATCCATGTCAGCTCCGATCTGTGCTCCGATGTGCTCGCTGGCTGGCTAGCTGTGGTTGCTTCCTGAGCGTGCTGGTGCACGCTCGTGGACTCGTCGGTCTGTTGCGCGACGCACCGGCGCGATGCCTGAAGCGACGCTCACGATCAGTCTAGCAGCCGATCGGCGGCGCGAGTTCGGGCGCGAGCGAGGGGCCTGGTGCCTCAGGAGTAACGTAGGGTCATGGGGAACGCGTCCGTGCTGGCGGTGGCGACGAAGGGCAGCATCGCCTCGACCGCGTTCGTACTCCTCGGCCTGGGTCTCCTGGCCACATTCCTCGCGATGGCTGCCGCGCTCCTCCGGTCGGCGGCGGCCGCCGCCGAGGCAAGAAGCCGCGGGGACGTCCGCGGACGGCTACGCGCGCTGGACGAGCTGGTCGCCGAGGGCCTGCTGAGGCCGGAGGACTACGCCGTACGACAGGCAGCCCTCCTCAAGCGCTGAGGGCCAGGATGAGGCACAGCACGGCCAGGATTAGGGCCAGTGGTCCCCAGCCGAAGCGCTCCCAGGGGCTCGAGGATGCGAAATTGGCGATCGCGCCCAATCCACTCAGGCCGACCAGCACCCAGTTTCCCCACTCGACCACGTCCTGTGGGAGTGAGACGACGGGCAGCCCACCCCGGGCCAGCACGATCAGCGCGGCCACCAGCCAGACCACGACCGCGATCGCGCTCCCCACGCGAAGGCGCCTTGGCAACCGCGTATACGCCCCGCCCCACGCTGCACGACCGAGTGGGGCGCCAAGGGCCAGCGCGACCTGAAAGGCGGCGATCGCCAGGAAGCCGATCGCCGCCATGATCGCCACCGCGGACTCGTCCATTCAGCGGCCGAGCCAGGCGGCTTCAACCAGGATGCGGAGGCCATCGCTGACCAGGGCATGGCCGCCGAGCAGGAACGGGACCGGTGCGCCGGCCGCCGCTGTGGCCAGCTCGGCCAGCCATGGCGTCCCGATGGGCCCGACGTCGAGGAAGTCGGAGGCGAACCGCTCCTCTTCCGGCGGCCAGGCGGCGGCATCGGACGAGCCGGCCAGGCCCGCCATCACCACCCTCGAGTCGAGGATGACCGCGTCACCCAGCTGCGCAAGCTCACCAACCAGGTCGGCCGGGCCGAGTAGCGATGCCCAGTCGGCCAGCAAGGACCGTGGCCGGGCGTCCGGCGCGGAGCGCATCCCGCGCTCCTCCACGAAGCAGCGGACGCGACAGGCAGTCTCCGTCTCGAGGTAGGCGAGCGAGCTGGCCGGCACCCGCCCGGCGACCACCAGCTGGGCGTCGCGGCTGCGGACGACCGCACCAAGCGCCTCGAGGTACGGCACCTCGAGCGGGTCCCCGTTGGGCAGCCGCGCCGCGTCGAGGTGGGCGGTGACCGCCGCGGTCAAATGGCGGACGGTCGGGAGACGCGTGGCCAGGCGCAGAAGCGCCAGGTCGAGCGGGGTGTCGACGTCGAATCGTGACCAGGGCGCGGCGCTGATGTCACGCCAGCTCCAGCCCGCCGCCTCGAGGCAGCGCACTGCGGCGTTGTCGGTGGGGCACCCCCCCAGCGTCTCCACCGCCCGATCGACGTCACCGCCGGCCAGGAACGCATCCGCCGAATAACGGTTATTGGCGACTACCTCGCCGACCGCCGCCGAGCTGAGCGCCGCCAGCTCTTCCTCCGCTACGAGGGCAAGCGCTCCGGCGCCGGCGTAGCCGATCGCCCCCACCGGCCTTCCCCCCATGGCCGCCCGCGCGCCCGAAGCGAACCAGCGCCCCCAGTGGAACGGCTCGCCTGGGGAGGCAGAGACGGGCGCGAGCGCGGCGACCGCGGCACCCTGCGCGGCCAGCCGTTCGGACAGCTCGGCCGCCAGCAGCCGCTGCCCCTCGGCCGCGACCGCGGCGTACGTTCCGGAAGCCAGTGGCTCCGGCGCGGGACCGACGACCAGGACGAGCCGCTCAGCCATCGCCCGCCAGGCGGTGCAGCTGCTCGAGATGCATGAGGTCGTGCACGCCGGCGAAGAGCAGCCACTCCCCGCAGCGGAGCCGTCCGACCAGGGGGTGCTCCAGCGGGCAGCGGTCTGTCTCGTGGCCCGCGATCGCCGCCGCCGAGGTGGCCATCGAGCGGCGGCTCTTGTCCAGCAGCGTCAGCAGCGTCTCCAGGTCGGCATCCGCCGGCCCGGGAACCCCGGGCCGCACGCGGGGCGCATCAGCCGTGGGCCACTCCCCGCGGGCAGCCAGCGCGGCGGCATGCGCCAGCCAGCGACGCGAGCCGGTCGCGTGGGCGAAGGTCTGTGCCACGTTCCAGTCCTCCTCGCCGCCGGGCGCGCGCAGCAGCTCGGCGGGCATGCCTCGGAGCACGACCTCCAGCGCATCGGCCACCGCTTCCTGCTGCGCCAGCACGCCTGGTGCCGTGCCCGGCCCTGCGCGGCGGCGAAGCTCGCGGCGCAGGGGTCGCAGGCGGTCGGCCACCAGCCAGCAGGCGACCACGTCAGGCGCCTGAGCTTGGAGCGCGCCGATCCAGGCCGGCGCCGACATCGGTCCTACAGGCGCTCGAAGCGCTCGACCGGCAGGACGAACACCGTGGCGCCGCCGACCTCCACCTCGACCGGGTAGGGCATGTAGAACTCGCCCGGCTCCATGATCGGTGGCATCGGGTTCACGAACTGCCGGCGCGAGTGGCAGTTGGCGCTGATGATCTCGAGCACCGCGTCGACCTGGTCATCCTCGACCCCCACCAGGATGGTCGCGTTGCCCTGCTTCAGGAAGCCGCCCGACGAGTGCAGGCGCGTCGCCCGGAACTCGCGCTCCAGCAGCGCGTCAACGAGGCTCGCGGCGTCCTCGTTGTGCACGATCGCGGTCACGAGCTTCATGCTCGGATTATGGCGCAGGGGAGCGACCGGGGGCCACCCGTCCGACGCCGCAGCGCCGTCATCTCACCCCTCGCTTCAAGCGCGGAAGCGGGGGAAGCGGAAACCGGCCCGCACTGGGCCGGTTTCGTGGTTGCGATGCCAGCCGCGGCTCAGGCGCGTCCGAAGGCAGCCTTGACGTGGGGCTGGAACAGGTACCAGAGGATAACGCCTGCGATGGCGAGGTTGATCACCAGGCTGAAGAC
>JBKOZM010000010.1:0-5394 GCA_046725855.1 Chloroflexota bacterium
TGTGCTTGTTGCCGCGCCGCTTCAGCATTTCGCCCAGCATCTCGCTGACCGCTACGCTGATGGTCCCGACCAGGACGGGCCGGCCCTTCTCGTGCTCCTCGGCGATCTCGTCGATGACCGCGTTCCACTTGCCCTTCTGGCTGCGGAAGACGAGGTCGGCGAAGTCGTCGCGCACCATCGGGCGATTGGTGGGGATGACCACCACCTCGAGCTCGTAGATCTTGCTGAACTCCTCCGCCTCGGTCTCGGCGGTACCGGTCATGCCCGCCAGCTTGTCGTACATGCGGAAGTAGTTCTGGAAGGTGACCGTGGCCAGCGTGCGCGACTCGCTCTGGATCTTGACCGATTCCTTGGCCTCCACCGCCTGGTGCAGCCCCTCGCTCCAACGCCGGCCCGGCATCAGGCGACCGGTGAACTCGTCGACGATGATCACCTCGCCGTCCTTGACGACATAGTCGCGGTCCCGCTTGTAGAGAGCCTCGGCCTTCAGCGCCTGCTCGAGGTGGCGGGCCATGCTGAAGTCGTTGTCGAACAGGTTGTCGACGCCCAGCCAGCGCTCCATCTTGTCGGTGCCGGCCTCGGTGATCGCGACCTGGCGGAACTTCTCGTCGACGATGTAGTCCTCCTCGGCCTTCAGCCGCGGTACCAGGCGCGCGAACTGCACGTACTTGTCGGCCGATTCCTCCGCCTGGCCGGAGATGATGAGCGGCGTCCGTGCCTCGTCGATCAGGATGTTGTCGACCTCGTCCACGATCGCGAAGAAGTGTCCGCGCTGGACGCGCTGGGTCAGGTCGATGACCAGGTTGTCGCGCAGGTAGTCGAAGCCGAACTCATTGTTGGTCCCGTACGTCACATCGGCGGCGTACGCCTCCGCGCGAGGCACCGGGCGCAGGTTGCGCAGCCGCTCATCGGTCTGCGGGTAATCCGGGTCGAAGACGAATGCGGCTTCGTGCTGGATGCTGCCCACCGACATGCCCAGCTGCCAGAAGACCTGGCCGATCCACTGCGCGTCGCGCTTGGCCAGGTAGTCGTTGACCGTCACCACATGGACGCCACGCCCAGTCAGCCCGTTCAGATAGGCGGCCAGCGGCGCCACGAAGGTCTTGCCCTCACCCGTCTTCATCTCCGCGATCGCGCCGCCGTGCAGCACCATCCCGCCGAGCAGCTGGACGTCGTAGTGGCGCTTCCCGAGCGCGCGGCGCATCGCCTCGCGCACCGCGGCGAAGGCCCCGGGCAGGATCTCGTCCAGGGCGGCGTCGATCTGAGCGCGCTCCCGCTTGCGCTGCTCCTTGCGCTCCTCGGCGTGGCGCGCCGGGTCCCCGCCCGCCAGCTCGGTCTCCTCCTCCTCGTCCTCGGGGACCAGCCGCAGCTCGACGGGCGTCAACAGCTCGCCGAGACCCTCCTGCAGGCGGGCTCGGAAGCTCTCGGTGCGGGCGCGCAGCTCGGCGTCGGAGAGGGCCGCGAACTCGGGCTCGAGATCGTTGATCTGAGCCACCATCGGCTCCAGCCGGCGGACCTCGCGATCGTTCGAGTCCACCAGCCGGGTGAGGAACTTCATCATCGGAATCGGGAGTATAGCCCGATGGGGCCGTTTGGCCCGATCGGCCAGCCTGGCCTCAGCCGGCCTCCACCATCGGCTTCACCTCGCCGATCCAGCGCTCCATCGTCTCGATGTCGTAGGGCGCCGCCATCTCGGCGATGAAGGTGTCGAAGCCCAGCTCGCGGCAGGCGCGCATCCGCTGGGCGAGGCCCTCAGGGGTGCCATTCCAGAAGGTCGGGTCGTCCTCGACCTTGGCCATGGGCGTGCGGTTGTGCTCCATCTGGGACTCCCAGACGCGCTGCGCTTCCGCCACCGTATCGCGGATGATCGGCTTGCAGGCGACCGTGAGCTCGATCTCGCGCATGTCACGGCCAACCGCGGCACAGTGCTCCCGTAGGACGTCGACCTTGTGCCGCAGCGTCTCGACGGTGCCCATCGCGTTCCACATGTCGGCATACATGGCGACGCTGCGGAGCGTCTTCTTCTCGCCGGCGCCGCCGATCATGATCGGCAAGCGATCCTGCTGCGGGCGCGGCAGCTGCTTCAACTCCCGGAAGCGGTAGTGGCCGCCGTCCGGGCTGGTGGCGGCGCCGCCGTCCAGGACGGTGCGAATTACCGCGAGCGCCTCGTGCATCCAGGCCAGCCGCTCTCCCACGCTCCCGCCGAAGTCGAGCCCGTGGGCCACATGCTCGTGCTCGAACCAGGCGCCGCCCAGTCCCAGGATCGCGCGGCCGTCGCTGATGTGATCGAGCGAAGCGGCCATCTTGGCCACAATGCCGGGATTACGGAACGTGATCGCCCCGACCAGCAGCCCCAGCCGGGCGCGCCGCGTGACCTTCGCCCAGGCGGCGAGCATCATCCAGCCCTCGAAGATTGCCTGATCCGGGTCGCCGAAGATGGCGTGCAGGTGGTCCCACGCCCAGATGTGGTCGTAGCCCAGCTCGTCGATGCGCCGCGCGGCAGACTCCGCAGCCGGCCAGTCGGTCGCCTGGTTCCAGGGGAGGATCCCCAGTCGCAGCTCGCCCATGGGGCGTCAGCCCTCGACCCGGATGGCAGGCGTCTCCTCGTCGGCGAGGTGGGCGTCCCAGAAGGTCATCTCCTCGACCAGCTGCACCTCGGAGGAGAAGAGCGCCCCCACGCTCTCGCCCCGATGGATGCGCCGGATCGCCTCGCCGAAGAGCGGCGCCACGCTGAGCACGGTGACCTGCTCAGGCACCGGCTCGTCGGGCAGCGGGATCGTATCGGTCACGATCACCTCCTGGATGGGGCTCTCGGCAATGCGCTGTAGCGCGGCACCCGAGAAGACGCCGTGGGTTGCGCACGAATAGATCTCGCGGGCTCCCTCGGCGACCAGGGCCTTGGCCGCCTCGATCAGCGAGCCGGCGGTGTCGATCTCGTCGTCGATGATCACCGCCGTCTTGCCCTCGACCTCACCGATGACGTTCATCAGCTCGGTCTTGTCCTGGTTGCCCACCCTGCGCTTCTCGACGATCGCTAGCGGCGCCTGCAGGATCTCGGCGAAGTTGCGCGCCTTCTTGGCGAAGCCCAGCTCGCTGACGACCACGACGTCGGTCAGCTCCTTCTTGCGGATGTATGGGACCAAGATGTTGATGGCGGTCAGTTCGTCGACCGGGATGCTGAAGAAGCCCTGGATCTGGCCCTGGTGCAGGTCCATGGTCAGGACCCGATCGGCTCCGGCCACGGTCAGCATGTCGGCGATCAGGCGCGCCGTGATCGGCACGCGCGGCTGGTCCTTCTTGTCGGATCGCCCGTACGAGTAGAAGGGCATGACGGCCGTGATGCGGCCTGCGCTGGCGCGCTTGAAGGCGTCGATCATGATCAGCAGCTCCATGATCGACTGGTTGACGGGCCGGCAGGTGGGCTGGATCAGGAAGACGTCCTGCTCCCGGACGTTCTCCATGACCCGCACGAAGATGTTCTCGTTGGCGAACTGGAAGACATCGACGTCGCCCAGGTGCGTCCGCAGATAGGTGCAGATCTTCTGGGCCAACGGCCGGTTTGCGTTGCCGGCGTAGATGCTGAACTCGTCGGCGTACACGTCCGTCTCCTGCGGGCGACCTCGCGGGACCGATTCTACCGGCTTTTGCCGGCTGCGCCGCTCATCGTGGCGGGCCGATGCCGACGAAATCGCCACCACGTGGCGGTAATGAGAACGAAACCTCGATCACAGCCTGTTTCGCGTCGGAATCGCCAGCGGCTGACCTGAGTCGGCCAAGAATTGGGCTTGTCCGCGCAGCCCAGCACAACATTGTCGCCATTACCGCCAGCACGTGACGAAACCAGGTCGATGCGTCGGGCTGCGTCTAGGCCTCGGGCTCCTCGCTCTCCTCGAGCTCGGGGCTGTCGTCGACGAAGACCGCGATCGACACGATCCGGTCGCCGGGGGACGGCTTCATGACCGTCACCCCCCGCGACGTGCGGCGGTACTGGTTCACGCTGCTCACCACGGTGCGCAGGATGGTGCCGTCCTCGGTGATGAGCATCATCTCCTCGTCCTCGCGGCCCACGACGCGGACGGCGGCCACGTCGCCGGTGTCGGCGTTCAGCGAGTTGGCGATCACGCCGCCGGTGGCCCGATGCTTGACCGGGAAGTCGTCCAGGGGCGTGCGCTTGCCATAACCCTGCTCGGTCACGACCAGCAGCTCGGCGCCCGGCTGGACGACTTCCATGCCGACCACCTCATCGCCCTTCCGAAGCCGGATACCGGTCACGCCACGCGTGTCGCGGCCCATCGGTCGCACCTCGTGCTCGTGGAAGCGAGCTGCCTGCCCCTTCCGGGTGGCCAGGATGATGTCGGCCTGCCCATCGGTCAGCCCAACCCATTGGAGCTCGTCGCCGTCGACCAGGCTGATCGCGATCAGCCCGTTGGCCCGGATCTTGGCGTACTCGGCGAGCGAGGTCTTCTTGATCATGCCGCCGCGAGTGGCCATCACCATGTAGTGGTCTGGCTCCATGCGCGGCATGCTGACGATGGCGCTCACGTACTCGCCGCTGTCGACCTGCACGCCAGGCAGGTTGATGATTGGCAGGCCTTTCGCCTGGCGGCTCGCCTCCGGCAGCGTGTGGACACGGGTGATGAAGACGCGGCCCCGGTTGGTGAAGAACAGGATGTGGTCGTGCGTGTTCGCGACCAGCAGGTAGCGGACCGCGTCCTCCTCGCGCGTGATCATGGCCAGCTTGCCCTTGCCGCCGCGGCGCTGGGAGCGGAAGGTGCCGATCTGCTGGCGCTTGATGTACCCGCGCTGGCTGAGCGTGACGACGACGTCCTCGGCGGCGACCAGGTCCTCGGCGGTCAGCTCGCGGTTGGCATCGGCCTGGATGCGGGTCTTGCGCTCGTCGCCGTACTTGCGCTTGAGCTCGGTCAGCTCGTCCTTGATGACCAGCAGGATCTTGCGCGGGTTGGCGAGGAGGTCCTCCAGTTCGGCGATGAGCCGGATCGTCTGCTCGTACTCATCCTCGATCTTCTTGCGCTCCAGCGCGGCGAGCCGCCGGAGCTGCATCTCGAGGATTGCGTTGGCCTGGACCTCGGTCAGCTCGAAGCGGGTCATCAGCGCGGTCCGTGCCGCATCGGCGTCGGCGGCGGCGCGGATGGTGGCGATCACCTCGTCCAGGTTGTCGAGGGCGATCTTCAGCCCCTCGAGGATGTGGGCGCGCTCCTGGGCGCGGGCCAGGTCGAACTCGGTCCGCCGCCGCACGACTTCGCGGCGGTAGGCGATGTAGTGCTCCAGCATCCGCTTCAGGCCGAGCGTCTGTGGCTGGCCGTCGACCAGCGCCAGCATGTTGGCGTTGAAGCTCGTCTGCAGGGCGGTGTGCTTGAAGAGCTGCTGCATGAC
>JBKOZM010000011.1:0-2791 GCA_046725855.1 Chloroflexota bacterium
TGCTGACCCACAGCTTGCCGAAGCGATCCATCTCGACCGCGCAGCCGTTGTGGTTGGTGTCCGCTCGCATGCCGGAGAGCAGCACCGTCGCGCCGGTCCACGACAGGTCGGCCGCGACCCGGTAGCGCAGCACCTGGTTCAGCCACTGCCCGCTGACGTCGCGCGAGGCACAGACGTACACGTAACGGTTTGCGGCGTAGTTGACGTCGACCGCGATGCCCATCAGCCCGGCCTCGCCCTCGGCGTGCACGCTGGAGATCGTCACCGTCCGCAGCAGCGGCGCGTCAATCGCGCCGCCGGCATAGACCCGCACCCGGCCGGCCCGCTCGGTGACGAGCATCTCGCCATCAGGCGTGAAGGCCACGTCCCAGGTGAACGCCAGGCCGTCCTGCGCCACTGCGCTGGTGAGCGTCGGAGCGGCAGCCAGAACGCCGGCCGGCTGCGCGGCGGCCGCCATCGTCACGGCTGCGGCGGCGAGGATCGCCGTCACGCGACGAAGCGAAATGCGGGGCAGCATCAGCCCCAGTGTACGGTCAGCGGCCGCGGATTGCGGATGGTCATTTCGTGCCCGCTGCGGGGTACGACGAAGGCCCCGGCCGAAGCCGGGGCCTTCGCATCGGTCTCCTGTCGGGGGCCTAGTAGTCCATCCCGCCGCCGCCCATGCCGGGCATCGGCGCCTTCTCCTTCTCGGGCAGGTCGGTGACGATCGTCTCCGTCGTGAGCAGCAGCGCCGCCACCGACGCGGCGTTCTCGAGCGCCGAGCGGGTCACCTTGGCCGGATCGATGATGCCGGCCGCGAACATGTCGGTGAACTCGCCCTTCTGGGCGTCGAAGCCGTTGCCAGGCTCCATCTTGCGCACCGCCTCGACGATGACCGATCCCTCGGCCCCCGCGTTGGCCGCGATCTGGCGGAGCGGCTCCTCCAGCGCGCGACGCAGGATGTTGACGCCGATGGCGTCGTCGTTCAGGGCCTCGACCTTGTCGAGCGCCGGGATGGCGTGGACGAGGACCGAGCCGCCGCCGGCGACCATGCCCTCCTCGACACCGGCCCGAGCGGCGCTGAGCGCGTCCTCGATGCGGTGCTTCTTCTCCTTCAGCTCGACCTCGGTGGCCGCGCCGACCTTGAGGACGGCCACGCCGCCGGAGAGCTTAGCCAGGCGCTCCTGGAGCTTCTCACGGTCGAAGTCGCTGGTGGTGTCCTCGATCTGAAGCTTGATCTGCGACTTGCGCGCCTCGATCGCGGCGTGGTCGCCCTTGCCCTCGACGATGGTGGTGGTGTCCTTGGTGGCCACCACGCGACGCGCCTCGCCGAGATCCTCGAGCTGCACGCTGTCGAGCTTGCGGCCGACCTCCTCGCTGATCACTCGCGCGCCGGTCAGGGTCGCGATGTCCTCGAGCATGGCCTTGCGGCGATCGCCAAAGCCGGGCGCCTTGATGGCCAGGACGCTGATCGTGCCCTTCAGCTTGTTGACGACCAGGGTGGCGAGCGCCTCGCCGTCGACGTCCTCGGCCACGATCAGGAGCGGCCGGCCCTGGGTGACGACCTTCTCGAGGGTCGGCAGGATGTCGGCCACGGCGCTAATCTTCTTGTCGGTGACCAGGATGAACGGGTTGTCGAGGGTCGCCTCCATGCGGCCCCCCTCGTTCGAGGTGATCATGTAGGCGCTCAGGTAGCCGCGGTCGAGCTGCATGCCCTCGACGTACTCCTTGTCGAGCTTGAGGCCCTGGCTCTCCTCGACGGTCACCACGCCGTCCTTGCCCACCTTCTCCATGACCTCGGCGATCATCTCGCCGATCTCGGTGTCGCGCGCGCTGATGGCGGCGATGTGGGCGATGTCGTCCTTGGTCTCGACCGGTTTGCTGAGGCGCTTGATCTCCTCGACGACGGCCGCCACACCACGCTCGATGCCGCGCTTGAGGCCCATCGGGTTGGCGCCCGCGGTCACGTTCTTGAGGCCCTCGGTGATGATCGCCTGCGCCAGCACGATGCTGGTGGTGGTGCCGTCCCCGGCGATGTCGTTGGTCTTGGCCGCGACCTCCTCGAGCAGCTGGGCACCCATGTTCTCGTATGAGTCCTCGAGCTCGATGTCGCGAGCGATGGTGACGCCGTCATTGGTGATGGTCGGCGATCCGAACTTCTTGTCGAGGAGCGCATACCGGCCGCGCGGGCCCAGGGTCACCTTGACGGCATCGGCCATCTTGTCGACCCCGCGCTTCAGCGCGCGTCGTGCCTCCTCGTCGAACAGGAGCTGCTTTGCCACGATTCTTCTCGTCCTCCTGAATGGTCCGCCGGGTAGCCCGGACGGGATCTGCTACTCGATGACGGCCAGGATGTCCTTCTGGGAGAGGATCAACAGCTCCTCGTCATCCAGCTTGAACTCGGTCCCGGCGTACTTCTGGAACAGGATCTTCTGGCCGACTGAGACGTCCATCGCCTCGCGCGAGCCGTCGTCCAGGATGCGTCCCGGCCCGGCGGACAGGATGGTGCCCTCCTGCGGGCGCTCCTTGGCGGTATCCGGCAGGACGATGCCGCTCTTCGTCATCTCCTCGCGAGCGGTGGGCTGGATGACGACGCGGTCGCCGAGCGGGCGGAGCTTCGTCGCGGATGCGGTGGCAGTGGCCAAGGTGCCTTCCTCCTGGTGACGCGGGACCAGCCCCCGTCGTGCCTCGATGTGGACCCGGGACGCCGGCACGCCGCAAGGGCGCCGCGAGCGCGTCCCGAGATGCTGTTGTGGAGCGCAGCGACGGTCGCTGGTCGACTCGTTGGGCCTCTTCCCGGCCTCTCCCCGCG
>JBKOZM010000012.1:0-17193 GCA_046725855.1 Chloroflexota bacterium
GATCTGGGTCGCGTACCTGGTGCTGGTCGTGTCGAGCTCCCTCGAGCGGTTGTTCCATCCCGCTGAGATGTCGCTGCTGCCGAACCTGCTCGAAGGCGGCGATGAGGAGCTCGTCACCGCCAACGCGCTGAGCGGGATGAACCAGCACCTGTCGCGGATCGTGGGCCCGGCAATCGGTGGCGTTGCCGTCGCTGCCGGAGGCCTGGCCGCCATCGCGCTCATCGACGCCGCGTCCTTCATGCTCTCCGCGATCCTGATCACGGGCATCCGCACGCAACGCAGCCGTCCGCACCCGGAGAGGCCACTGGAGCAAGCGGCCGTGTCGGCCTGGGAACGGCTGGCGCACGAGTGGCGTGAGGGCCTGCGCGTGGTCGTCCACCATCCCGTCCTCCGCGCCCTGCTCGTGTTCTTCGTCATCACCCGCATCGGCGAGGGTCTGACCATGACGCTTTTCGTGCCGTGGACGACCGATGCCCTCCACTCCGACGCGGCGGGCTACGGCTGGCTCCTCTCGACCCAGGCGATCGGCGGCCTGGCGGGAGCGCTGGTCATCGGCCGGCTGGGGGCGCGGGCGAACCCGATGCTGCTGCTGACCGGCGGCGCCATGGCCTTTGGGCTGATCGACCTGGTGCTGTTCACCTACCCGGTGCTCTATCCGTTCATCGGGCCGGCGCTGGTGGGGATGGTGATCGTTGGCGTCCCGGGGGCGGCCATGATGGCCGGCATTGCCACACTGCAGCAGACGCAGGCCCCGGACAGCCACCGGGGCCGGGTCATCGGCGCGATCGGCGCGGTTGGCTCGCTCGGCTCGCTGGTCGGCGCTATCGGTGCCGGACTACTCGGCGAGGTATTGCCGGTAGTCTTGCTGCTCGTGGTCCAGGGCAGCGGCTATGTGATCGGCAGCCTGGTGGTGACCTCCATGACCCGCGGTCGCCGATTCGCGGCCTCGCGGCAGCCGGAGCCCGGCTAGGCCCGTCCGCAGTCATACCGCAGTTGACCCGTCCGAAAATGGCCCTGCCGGTACCGAACTTCAGGTGGCGAAGGAGGCCTATGGACCTGCTGCTGTCTCAATCGCTCCGCGAATGCCATTGGAGGCGACCACCATGCGGCGAGTAGTCACCGCTTTCATCGTCCTACCGATCCTGGTCCTGGCCCTGGCGGCCCCGGCCGCCGCGGCACCACCGCTGAAGGAGTCGGGCACGCAGCTGAGCTTCTTCAGCGTCAACACCGAATGTTCGGGCGCGACCTGTACCGACACCGTGCTCGAAGCGTTCACCATCGACGCGCAGACCGTCGCCGTCTGCCTGAGCTACTTCACGTACAACATCCACACCGGGCGCGGCACAGGCGAGGGGTCATGTGCCGAAACCGACTCATCGGCCCTCACGATCTCCCCCGAGCTCACGGTGACGCTCGACGAGACGGCCATCACGCTGTTCTCATGCAACCGGCACACCTGCACCGAGGGCGATACGGTCGTGGTCTCGGCGCAGGACAGCGCCATTGGACCGATCTTCAGTGAGACGTCACGCGGTACGTTCACCGACGGAACGTGCACCTATCGCTTCAGTTCGTCCAGCGATTCCGCCGAAATCGCCGGAACGATGACCATCGACGGCGTTACGCTCGAACAGCAGTTCGGCTACGCGAGCATCAGCGAGTTCACGGTCAGCAGCCGCTGAAAGTGATTCGACCGCCCGCCCATTTCACTCCTGACGCCGGTCCCGCGGCCATACGCGGGACCGGCGTTCGTTCGTGCTCAGAGGCTGGAGCCGACGGAGGGGGTTGAACCCACGGGCATGGACGCGCGGCTACACGAGTTCGGCCGCCTGCTGCGACTGTGCGCGCGCGCCGACCTGTTCGAACACCGTAACGGCACGCTCGATCGCCTCGCGGTCGCCTGCTCGGCGACCGATCTCGAGGAGCGTGAGGCCCTCGTCGTAGCGGCCGCCGGTTTCGCGTGCCCACACCAGACTCTGGTCCCACGCGGCGCGCGCCTCATCCCGTCGTCCATTCAGCCAGCCCAGCGTGCCCTTTACTCGGAACGCCGGCGGGCGAGCCTCGATGTCGATCCGACCCTGACTCATGCATTGCTTTACCGCTGATCGGGCCTTGCCCATCGCGGCGGCGTCGCCAGCCTCGGCCGTCGACAGGTACGCCTCGGCGAGCGATATCCGAGCCTGAGTCGCGTAGAACGTGCGCAGCTGGTGGCGCACGACCAGCGCCGCTGCCTCCTCCAGCAGTCTTGTCGCCTCATCGACCCGCCGGCGATGCAGGAGCGCTGCGCCAAGGAATCCCTGTGCGCACACGAGCTGCTGGTAGTCCGGGATGCCCTCCGCAAGCTCGATGGTGGAGCGAAGTGCCGATTCGGCCCGATCCAGATCGCCGGCCTGCATAAGGGCACAGCCAAGCCGGAGGAGCCCGTTAAGACGGATGACTGCGTCGCCGCCCTCTTCGCCCGGGCGCACGATCTCCTCCGCCATGCGCATGGCCTGCTCGGTCTCGCCGAGATAGCGGAGTAGCTGAGACCAGAGCCCCGCCGGAGACGACCATCGCCAGACATCCCCGCTCTGCCGGTACGCCGAAGTCGCCTTCTCGTAGTAGACCCCGGCCGCGCCACCGTCGCCGACGCCGTGCTGCATGTGGTACGCAAGGCCGAGGTACGCGAGGCCGATCGCCAACGGGTGACCGGAACGCTCCGCAATCTGGACGGCACGGCGGTAGTACCACCCTGCCACTCCGTGCTGCGGCAGCGCGCTGCTCAGCAGGCCGATCCCCATGCTGCCATATGCTTCTCCGAATGCATAACCAGCTTCCTCCGAGTAGTTCAGGATGCGGAGGGCCGTCAAAACCAAACGTTCGGGATCGGCAAAGAAGTCGATCCACCCCATCGTCTCGCTCGTTCGAATGACCTCTTCAATGTGCGCGGCGGGTTTCGGGCGGAAGAAGATGGGGGTCACCCGGTGGCCGGCCTGCCGCAGCGCGTGGCCGAGCACCGCAAGTCGGACGGCAGAACGCGTGCGCGGGAAGGGTCGACCGAGGTACATGAGCGAGCGCTCCAAATGCTCGCGAGCTTCGACGTGCACGCCGCGGCGAAACAGCGCCTCTCCCATCTTCCGCTCGAGCACCCCACGCTCGGCGCGCTCCCACCCCTCGCCAGCCCGTTCGCGGGCGGCGAATGCCTCCCGATACAAGGCAAGCGCCTCGGCGTCAGCGGCGATCTGGACGGCCTGGTCGCCCGCCTTGATGAGGTACTCGCGAGCTTTCGCCCACTCACCCGCGTTCGCGAACTGAAAGGCGAGCACGCTAAGGAAGTCGTCGAGGCGGTCCGCGTACTCGCGCTCGATGGTCGTCGCGACCAGGCGATGGAGGTCACGGCGCTGCTGCAGAAGGATGCTCTCATACGCGACGTCGTGTACCAGCGCGTGCTTGAAGACGTGCTCGAGTTCGGGCACGCGCCGGCGCTCCCGAATGAAGCCGGCGGTGTAGAGGTCGCCGAGGGCCTTATCAATGGCACTCTGGTCCGGGAGTAGCGCGTGCAAGAGGCCGTCTCCGAAGCTGCGCCCGATCACCGAGGCGACCCTTAAGACCTCGCGCGCAACGTCCTCGAGGCGATCGATGCGGGCCCTGATCAAGCCGCGGAGCGTGTCGGGAATTGCGACCTCATGGAGCGCCTTCGTCGCTCGCCACCGACGCTGCTGCTCATCCCACTCCACTGCGCGGACATCGATGAGCATCCTGACGAGTTCCTCGATGAAGAGCGGATTCCCATCGGTCTTTCCAAAGACCAGGGCACGTAGATCGGATGCGAGCTGGGTCGTGCCGAAGAGGCTCGCGGCCATCTGAGCGGTGTCGTCCTCGTCAAGCGGTTCGAGCGGGACCTCCAGGAGGCGCTGCGGATGGTCACGCCTGACGACGTCAAGCAGCCGTGCGGCCGGGGAGTCGGGCTCGTCGCGACCCGTCACGGCGACGAGCAGAGGGGCGGACTCGACGTGGGGGATGACATGGGCCAGGAGCTCGCTCGACGACGTGTCGGCCCAATGCCAGTCCTCGAACACCAACGCCGTTGGCAGCTCCGCGGTCAGGCGCAGGACGTACTGCCGAGCCGCCGCGAAGAGGCGCGGTTTCATCGCGTTGGCGTCGATGTAGCGGACGCTTTCGTCCAGCGCCACCCGCCCGGTATAGCCGGCGAGCGTTCCAAGCGGCGGAAGCAAATCCTCAGCCTCTCCAGGAAACAGCTGCTGCACACGCGACTCGAGCTTCTGCCAGCCCTCGGTCTCCGTATCGCCATCGTTGATCCCGGCGTCCTGACGCAGGATCTCGATGAAAGGCCCGTAGCTCGTGGTGCGGCCGCCGGAGGTCGCGCGGCCCTCGCGAAGCAGCATTGCCCGTTGCGCCTCCGCTCGACGCGCTTCCGCGATGAGCCGCGACTTACCCACACCAGCCTCACCAGTGACGAACACCACGCGGCCGGTGCCACCGGCCACAGTCGCGACGGCCTCGCGGACGGCCGCCAGCTCCGCATCACGCCCGACGAGGTGGGTGCCCAACGAGGCGGAGCTGCTCACGCCGCCAGCCGTCTGCGTCCGCAGGCCCACGAGCCGATACGCCAGGAGCGGTGCCGATCGACCCTTCACCCGGACCTGTCCGAGCGACTCGAAGGCGAAACGCTGATAGGCGAGCTTGTGCGTTAATTCCTCGACCAGGATCTCGCCGCGGTGAGCCAGGGCCTGCAGGCGCTGCGCGACGTTGACGGTGTCTCCGACGACCGTGTAGGCGCGCTGGACCTGGCTCTCGAGTGGTCCGGCCACAACAGGTCCGGTGCTGATCCCGATGCGGATCCCGACGCGCATTCGGTCGCCACTGTCGCGCAGTTCATTCATCCTGCTGACCGCGTCCTGCATCGCGATCCCACACTCCAGCGCTCGCGCGACATCATCCTCATGGGCGACAGGCGCGCCGAAGGTGGCCATGACGGCATCGCCCGCGTATTTGTCGATCGTTGCGCCGAATCGGCGTAGCTCGGTGGCAAGAGCGTCGAAGAGCGATTCGAGGATGCCTCGCATATCCTCGGGATCGAGGCGCTCCGCGAGTTCCGTCGAGCTCACCATGTCGGCAAAGAGCACGGTGACGACTCGGCGATCTCGGCCATGCCCAGCCTCGGACACTTGGAGAGAGGTGCCAAGCTCGCCCATGGCGGGTAACTATATGCTTGACGCCAGGCGACTAGCGAGAGGTGGAGCCGACGGAGGGAGTCGAACCCACAACCGGCGGTTTACAAAACCGCTGCTCTACCGTTGAGCTACGTCGGCCTCGGGGCCGATTCTAGCCGCGGGCCGCCAGCGAGCGCTGTCGCACGACCTCAAACAGCAGCAGGGCGCCGGCAGTTGCGGCATTGAGCGAGGCCACCCGGCCGGCCATCGGGAAGCGGACCAGCAGGTCGCAGCGCCGACGCGTGGCGCCGGACACGCCGCTGCCCTCGGAGCCGACCACGATCGCGATCGGTCCTTTCAGATCCGCCTCCCAGGCCTCAATGGGCGCGTCCTGGTCTGCCGCCACCAGGCGCAGGCCGCGCGACTGGAGCTCGCGCATCGACTCGCCCAGGCTCTCGACCCGCGCCAGGAGTAGGTGTTCGCTCGCCCCGGCGCTGGCTTTGACGGCGGCGGCCGACAGCGGAGCGGCGCCGCGCTCGGGGAAGATCGCGCCGTCCACCCCCGCCGCCTCCGCCGATCGAAGCAGCGCCCCGAAGTTGATCGGGTCCTGGAAGTGCTCGAGGATCAGGACCAGGGGATCGTGCCGGGCTGTCGCCGCGTGCGCCAGGATCTCGGTGGCATCGGACCAGCGACGCTCATCGACCTCGAGCAGGACGCCCTGGTGGCCATCGAACCCGGCCAGCCGCGCCAGGCGGTCACCCTCCACGCGCTCCACCGGGACCGATGCCGCGCGGGCCGCCGCCAGCACCTCCTTGAGCTCCGGGCTCGGGCGCGCGGTGCGCGCCACCAGCAGCCGATGCGCGGGGCGACCGGCGGTGAGCGCCTCCGCCACCGGGCGCCGCCCGCCGATCCACTCGGTCACTCGCCGTGCGGCCCGTCCGGCGGACGATCCTCCGGCGCATGCGCCACGGTGGCCAGCGCGAAAGCGGCGATCCCCTCGGCCCCCGCGAAACCGAGACCGTCCGAGGTCGTGCCCTTGACCGTCACCGTCGCTGGCTCGAGGCCGCACAGGTCGGCCACGCGCCTGACCATCTCGTCGCGGCGCGGGGCGATGGGCGGGCGGCGAGCCACGACCGTGAGGTCCACGCCAACCGGCCGCCAGCCGGCGTCGCTGAGGAGCTGGACGGCGCTGCGCAGTAGGTCGGCGGAGTCGGCATTGCGCCATTGGTCGTCGTCCGACGGGAATGCCGTCCCGATATCGCCAGCCCCGGCCGCGGCCAGCAGCGCATCGATCACCGCATGCAGCGCGGCGTCACCGTCCGAGTGCCCCGCCAGCCCGGTCTCCTGCGGGAAGGTGAGGCCGCCCAGGCGCAGCTCGCGCCCCGCCTCCAGTCGATGGGCGTCGAACCCTATCCCCGCCCGGGTGCCAGGCCCCAGCGCGGGTGGGCGGACCGGCATCGTCCACGCCGCCAGAGCGCCGCGCAGCATCGCGTCGTCGCCGGGCACGGTCAGCTTGCGGTTGATCGGCTCCCCGTCGACCGAGCGGACCGGCAGCGCAGCGGCGGTCATCGCCGCCGCCTCATCGCTGACGGGCCGCTTCCAGGCGGACGACTCCTCCATGGCCGCCCGCAGCTGGGTCAGGGTGCCGCCCTGGGGCGTCTGAGCCGCGACCACCGCGTCGCGGTCCACGGTGCCGGTCACGGCCCGCGCCGGATCGATCGTCTTCAGCGAGTCGCCCACCGGAATCACCGGCACGGCGCCGGTGCCGGTGCGGACCGCCGCCACGACCCGCACCATCATCTCCGGCGAGGCAGCAGGCCGCGCCGCATCGTGCACGAGGACAGGGGTGTCCTCGGCCACGCCATTCGCCGTCAGCGCGGTGATGCCGGCGACCACCGAGTCCGTGCGCTCGGCCCCGCCGGGGACGACCCGACATCGGTCCATCGCCTCCGGAGGCAGGGCCGCCTCGAATCGGTCGAGCGCCGCGGCGGGAGCGACCACGGCCACCAGCGTCATGCCCGGCACCGCCAGCAGCGCGTCCAGGCTCCAGCGCCACACCGGGCGCCCCCAGAAATCGATCCACAGCTTCTCGGCGCCGAAGCGGCGTCCCTGCCCGGCGGCGACCAGGACGGCAGCGACCGGCTGGCTCAAGCCGATTCGCGCGGCTGGGCGAAGATCATCCGCCCGGCGACCGTCTGGAGGACACGGGTGACGGTAATCCCCACCTCGCGATCCATGAACCGGCTGCCGCCCTCGACCACGATCATGGTGCCGTCCTCCAGGTAGCCGACGCCCTGGCCGGGCTCCTTACCCTCCTGGATGATCTTGACGGTCATCTCCTCACCGGGGTGCACCACCGCCTTGACGGCGTTGGCCAGCTCGTTGATGTTCAGCACCCGGATCCCCTGCAGCTCGGCGACCCGATTCAGGTTGAAGTCGTTGGTCAGGATGGCGGCTCCAGTGTCGCGGGCGAAGGCGACCAGCTTGGCGTCCACCTCCTCGACCTCCGGATAGGTGCCCTCGCTCACCTCGACCGGGCTGACCGAGTCGCGCTGCAGGGCGGCCAGCATCTCGAGGCCGCGGCGGCCACGGTTGCGGCGCAGCGCGTCCGGCGAGTCGGCGATGCGCTGCAGCTCGTCGAGCACGAAGCGAGGCACGACCAAAGTGCCGAGGATGAAGCCCGTGCGCCCGATGTCGACGATTCGCCCGTCGATGACCGCGCTGGTGTCGATCACCACCTGCTGCGGCCCGCCGCCACGCCGGCCGCCTGGGAGCAACCCGCCGAGCGCCGGGATCAGGACGTCGCGCTTGTAGAGGGTAATGGCCAGCATGCCGAGCGCCAGCGTGACCGCGGCGATCGGCGGCAGGAGCGCGCCGGCGGTCCCGCCCAGCGCCGACAGCGGCACGCCCACCAGCAGGCCCATCAGCAGCCCCACCACCACCGCGCTGACCCCCAGCGCGAACTCCGCCGCGCCGGCCTGGGCCAGGCGATCGACGGCCCAGCGTGCCGGATAGACGGTGATGTACGGGATCGATAGGTAGCCGAACAGCAGCGACGCGGCGACCACCGCCATCAGGAAGGCAGGCCGGTTCGGCTCGCTGACGACGTCGGGCGCTCGGTTGAGGATCAGGAGCCCAAGCCCGAACCCGAAGAACGTGCCGAGCAGCGCTCCCCCGAGCTGGATGACCTTGTTCATGTGTTGATGAGACCGATATGAATCCGATCGCGCGGCTGGATGAAGAAACGGACGAATGAAGACCGATAAATCGCGGTGCCGCGGCGCCCGCTCACGACGGGGCGGCCCACCTTAGCACTCGACCCCGGCGCGGGCAACGGGTCAGGGATTCGGGCGCCTCAGCGCTCCTCCAGGGCCACGGCTAGAGCGCTCCGCACGTCTCGGGCGGTGACCAGCCCATTCGGCCCGGGCCCCACAGCGCCCTCGTCTCGAGCGGCACCGGTGACCAGCCGCTCGAAGCCGAGCCTCCGGGCCTCCGCCAGGCGTCGCTCCGGACGCGTCGCCGGCCGCAGCCGGCCTGCAAGCGAGAGCTCGCCGGCCAGGACGGTGCCGGACCGAACGGGCCGCTCGCGCAGGCTCGATGCCAGCGCCGCGGCCACCGCCAGGTCGGCGGCCGGCTCGTCGATGCGCAGCCCGCCGGCAACGTTGATGTACACGTCGTGGCCGGTCAGGTTCAGGCCGGCGTGGCGAGCCAGGACCGCGATGAGCAGCAGCACCCTGTTCACGTCGATCCCGGTGGTGGCGCGTCGGGGCGAGCCCATGCCGGCGGGCGCCACCAGGGCCTGGATCTCGACGGCGAGCGGCCGCGTCCCCTCGAGCGCGATCGTCACCGCGCTGCCAGAGACCGGCGGCTGCTCCGACTCCAGGAAGAAGCGGCTGGCATCGGGCACCTCGACCAGGCCGTCGCCGCGCATCTCGAGCACGCCGACCTCGTCGGTGGAACCGAAGCGATTCTTGGCGGCCCGCAGCAGGCGGGTGGCGCCGAGGCGCTCGCCCTCGAGGTAGATCACCGCGTCGACAAGATGTTCCAGCGTCCGCGGCCCGGCGACGGTGCCCTCCTTGGTGACGTGGCCAACCAGCGCCACGCAGGTGCTGCCGGCCTTGGCCACCTCGGCCAGCCGGGTCGCCACCTCGCGCACCTGCCCCACGCTGCCCGCCGGCCCGCCCAGCTCCGCGCTAGACAGCGACTGGACCGAGTCGACCACGGCCAGCGCCGGCGCCACCGCCTCGATGGCGCCGACCGCCGCCGCCAGGTCGGTCGTCGCCACCAGGCCCAGCCCGTCGACCACGGCGTCGACCCGCTCGGCTCGGCCGCGAACCTGGGACGCCGACTCCTCGCCGGTCAGATAGAGGACCGGCAACCCGCCGCTCGCCAGCCGGGCCGCGACCTGCAGCAGCAGCGTGCTCTTGCCGATGCCCGGGTCGCCGCTGAACAGGACGATGGAGCCGGGCACCAGCCCGCCGCCGAGCACCCGATCGACCTCACCGATCCCGCTCGTCAGGCGGATCGCCTCGGCGCTGCTGACATTCGCGATCGGCTCGACGGGGGCGGCTCCGGCGACGGATGCGCGCTCGCGCGCACGAGCGGCGGGGGCCGCGCGCGTGACCACCGTCTCGACCAGGGTGTTCCAGGCCGCGCACGATGGGCACTGTCCGGCCCACTTGGGCGACTCGGCGCCGCACTGCTGGCAGACGTAGACGGAACGGACGGTGGGCATCCGCGCCATGGTGCCATGCGGCGGCGTACTGCCGCGTTACTGGCGGGCTATCGGGCCTTGACGGGCTCGCGGCGGGCGGTGCGCTTCTCGATCTTCAGGCCGCCATCGGGATCGGCGTCGACCTCGATGGTGTCGCCGGCCTCGAAGTTGGCCTGCAGCATCCGCTCCGCGAGCGGATCCTCGATCTGGTTCTGGATCTCGCGCCGCAACGGCCGCGCGCCGAAGTTCTGGTCGTAGCCCTTGGCGATGATCGAGTCCTTGGCGGCATCGGTCACCACCAGCTCCATCTGCTGGCCGGTGAGCTGCGCCTTCACCCGTTCGAGGAGCAGGTCGACGATCTGTCGGATCTCCTCCCGGGTGAGCTGGCGGAAGACGACGTTGGCATCGATCCGGTTCAGGAACTCGGGGCGGAAGGTGTTCTTCAGCTCGCCCAGCACCTTCTCCTTCATCCGCTCGTAGTCGGCCATCTGCTGCGCAGCCTCGGTGGCCGAGCCCGAGCGGAAGCCGATGCTGGTGTCCTTCTGCAGCTGCTGCGCCCCGACGTTGCTGGTCATGATGATGATCGTGTTCCGGAAGTCGACGCGCCGCCCCTTGGCATCGGTCAGGTGCCCGTCCTCCAGGATCTGGAGGAGGATGTTGAAGACCTCCGGGTGAGCCTTCTCGATCTCGTCGAGCAGCACCACGCTGTAGCTCTTCCGGCGCACCGCCTCGGTTAGCTGGCCGCCCTCGTCGTAGCCGACGTAGCCGGGCGGGGCGCCCACCAGTCGCGACACGTTGTGGCGCTCCATGAACTCGCTCATGTCGATCTTCACGAGCGCGTCCTCGCTGCCGAACATGAACTCGGCCAGGGCGCGGGCCAGGTGGGTCTTGCCGACGCCGGTGGGGCCCATGAACACGAAGGAGCCTATCGGCCGCTTGGGATCCTTCAGCCCGGCGCGCGCCCGACGCACCGCCTTGGCGATGATGTCGATCGCCTCCTGCTGTCCGATCACCCGCTTGTGGAGCGCATCCTCCATGTGCAGCAGCCGCTCCGACTCCTCGGCGCTGATGCGGATCACCGGGATGCCGGTCCACATGCTGACGACCTGGGCGATGTCCTCCTCGGTGACCTCGGGGATGTCCTTGGCGGCCTCCTCGTGCCAGGCGGCCTTGAGCTGGTCGATGTTCTCCTTGGCCTGCGCTTCCTCGTCCCGGAGGCGGGCTGCGGCCTCGTAGTCCTGGCCGGCGATCGCCTCGTCCTTCTGGCGCGTGACCTCCTCCAGGTCCTTCTGCGCTTCGCGGATCTCGGGCGGTGCGGATGCCTTCCGCAGCCGGACGCGCGACCCAGCCTCGTCGATGAGGTCGATGGCCTTGTCCGGCAGCGCGCGGTCGGCGACGTAGCGGACGGACAGGTCGACCGCGGCGCGCACCGCCTCGTCGAGGATCTTCACCTTGTGGTGGTCCTCGTACCGGCTGCGGATGCCGAACAGAATGTCCACCGCCTCGTCGACGGTCGGCTCCTCGACCATGATCGGCTGGAAGCGTCGCTCCAGGGCCGCGTCCTTCTCGATGTACTTGCGGTACTCGTCAAGCGTCGTGGCACCGATGCACTGCAGCTCGCCCCGGGAGAGCGGCGGCTTCAGGATGTTGGCCGCGTCGATCGCGCCCTCGGCGGCGCCGGCGCCGACCAGCGTGTGCAGCTCGTCGATGAACAGCACGCTGTCGCTGCTCGAGCGCAGCTCCTCGATGATCTTCTTGAGGCGCTCCTCGAACTCGCCGCGGTATTTGGTGCCGGCCACCAGCGAGCCGATGTCGAGGGTCAGCACCCGCTTGTCGGAAAGCGTCTCTGGCACGTCGCCGGTCACGATGCGGTGCGCCAGCCCCTCGGCGATGGCGGTCTTGCCCACGCCCGGCTCGCCGATCAGCGCCGGGTTGTTCTTCGTCCGGCGGCTCAGGATCTGGATGACGCGCTCGATCTCCTTCTCACGACCGATGACCGGGTCGAGCTTGCCGGAGCGCGCGAGCTCGGTGAGGTTGACGCCAAGCTGGTCGAGGGTCGGCGTCTTGGATGGGCGCTTCGTCTCCTGCGCCGGCGAGACGCTGGTGCTCTGGCTCAGGACGTGGATGACCTGGTGCCGGACCTTGTCCAGGTTGACGCCCAGGCTCTCCAGCACGCCGGCGGCGATCCCCTCGCCCTCGCGGACGAGCCCGAGCAGCAGGTGCTCGGTGCCGATGTAGTTGTGGCCGAGCCGCCGCGCCTCATCGATGGCCAGCTCGATGACGCGCTTGGCGCGCGGTGTCAGGCCGACCTCGCCGACGACCGGGCGGTCGCCACGGCCGATGATGAACTCGACCGCGGTCCGCACCTTGGAGAGCTCGACGTTCATGTTCTCGAGCACGCGCGCAGCCACACCCTCGCCCTCGCGGACGAGCCCGAGCAGCAGGTGCTCGGTGCCGATGTAGTTGTGGTTGAAGCGCTGCGCCTCATCCTGCGCAAGGGTGAGGACCTTCCGCGCCCGGTCGGTGAACTTGTCGAATCGGTCCATGGATGAGGTCTCGCTCGGGTTCCGTGGCGGCTGCCTCGCCGCCCAACATTTCAGGAGTGTACGGCACCACTATCGTCCGGTGCCTTCAATAGGTGATACGGCCTACGGCCCTTAGACGCTCGACGTCGCGACGATGATGCATGAGGCGGGCCCTCCCTGGCCCGCCTCGCGGTCGCGGTGCGCCTGGTGGGCCGCTGACGGCCGCGCGCTCAGGACTTGCTCTTCTGACCTGCCTTGGCTGGAGTCTTCTCTTCCGCGGCCGGCTCGGGCTCAGGCTCGGCCTCGGCGGCGGGCTCGGCCTCCGCGATCGGGACCGCCTCCGGCTCGGCCATCGGCGCCGCGTCTGCGGCAGGCTCAGCCTCAGCTTCCGCCGCTGGCGCAACCTCGGCGACCGGTTCGGCTGGAGCCTCGGCCACCGGTTCAGGCTCGGGCGTGGCTGTGGCCTCGGCAACTGGCTCGGCCTGGGCCGTCTCCGGCTCTGCTTGGGCTTCGGCCTCGGCAGGCGGTTCGGCGGCTCGGCTGCGCCGCGAGCGGAACTGGGCCAGCAGCCCGGACTCGGCGAAGGCGGCGGCCATCGTGTTGTCGATGCCCTCGTCCGGCTCGCTGATCGCGTCCTCTGGACTGTAGTCGCGGTCGCGGCGATCCCGACGATCGCGCCGCGGGGCGGGCCGCTCCTCGTAGCGGGGTGCAGCCGCCGGGACAGGACCAGCCGCTGGCGCCGCCGGCCGATCCTCGGCCTGCTTCAGCGAGAGTCCCAGCCGATGCCGCTCGGAGTCGAGGCTGATGATCTTGAGCTTCAGTACCTCGCCCTCCTTCACCACGTCGCCCGGGTGGGCAACGCGCTGGTTGGAGAGCTCGCTGATGTGGATCAGGCCCTCCAGGCCCTCCTCCACCCGCACGAAGGCGCCGAAGTTGACGAGCTTCGTGACGGTGCCCTCGATGAGGTCGCCGATCTGGTACTTGGCGACCGACTCCTGCCACGGGTCGGGCTGCAGGCGGCGGATCGACAGGCTGATCCGCCCGCGCTCGTGGTTGATGTCGATGACCTCGGCCTCGACCTCCTCACCGATGGCGTAGGCGGTCTCCGGGTTGTTGACCTTGTTCCAGGACAGCTCGCTCTTGTGGACGAGGCCGTCGATGCCACCCAGGTCGATGAAGACGCCGAACGGCGCGATGCTGCGCACCACGCCCGTGACGCGCTGCCCAACCTGCAGGCTGCTGAACAGCTCGTCGCGCTTCTCGCGGCGCTCCTCGTAGAGGGCCACCTTCTCGGACAGGATCAGCCGGTTCGCCTTGCGGTTGACCTCCAGGATCTTGAGCCGCAGGGTGCGCCCGACGAAGGGCTGCAACTTCTCGGCGATCTCCTGCGCGGCGTCGCGCGGCTGCTCGTCGCGCGGCCGTCGCGGGAAGTCGACGATCTGGCTGATCGGGACGAAGCCGCGCACGCCGAGGTCGACGATCAAGCCGCCCTTGTTGTGGTCGATCACCTTGGCCTCGACGATCTCGCCGGCGTCGAACCGCTCCTGCATGGCGCGCCACTTGCGCTCCAGGCCGGCGCGCCGCAGCGACAGGACGGCGTGTCCCTCCGGTGACTCGGGCTGCAGGACGTAGACGAGCACCTCGTCGCCGACCTTCAGCTCCGGCCGCGACTCGTCGCCGTCGCGCGGGCCGCGGCGGCTCATCAGCTCGCGATTCGAGACGACGCCCTCGCTCTTGCCGCCGAAGTCGACGAGGATCTCATCGGGATCGATCCGGACCACGGTGCCCTCGACGACGTCTCCGTGCTTGAGGCTCTTCACCTCGTTGTCCGGGTCCTCGAGCAGCTCGGCCATGGTCATCGGCGGGCCAGACTCCGGCGCGGGCTCGGCCGCGACAGGTGCGGGCTCGACGGGTGCGACCTCACGCGACGCGGCCTCCTGCGGAGCGGCCTCGGCGACGTCCGCCACCGGTGCCTCCTCGGCAGCGACCGGCTCGGGCATCGGCTCCGGCTCGGGCTCCGTCGTCGGCTCGGCGGCCGGCTGCGGGCTGACGACGTCCGTGGCGGGCTCCGGCTCGACAGTCGGATCTGCCTCCGCGGCCGCGGGCTCCGGCTCGGGCATCGTCTCCGGAGTGACCTCGGCCTGCGCCGTGGGCGACTCCTCCTCGATGGCCGGCTCGGGCTGCTTCGTCTCGTCGGTCAAGTGATCAATGTGCTCCTTGGTGGAATCAAGTCTCTGCAGCAACAACGCCCTCCACACACGGAGGGCGTCTCGTCCAGGGTCAGTTGTGGAATTGCCTTCAATGTCGGTTCAACGACTCAGGGCTCCTCCAGTACGGCCGATGAGAACGAACGCGCGTCCGCGCGGCTATGCGGTTGTTCGCTACAGAGCCGGTGGAGCATACCATACGGTCAATGGGCCTCCCCCATGCCTGAACTGCCCGATTTGACCGTGGTCGCCGAGCAGCTCGCTGAGCGCGCGACTGGCCGCGAGGTGCTCGAAGCCACCGCTCCCACGCCGATCCTGGTACGCGCCACGCCCGCCGAGCTCGCCGCGCTGGCGGGGGCCGTGGTGGGACGCGCCGGACGCCGCGGCAAGTTCCTGCTGCTGCCGTTCGAGCGAGACGGCCGGACGGAGCGGGTGCTGGCCGCCAACCCGATGCTGGCCGGGCGCTTCTGGCTGCTGGACGACGGCAGCTCCAAGGTGCGGGCTCGAACGGGGCTGCGCCTGCGCTTCACCGATGGCGGCGAGCTCCGCTACGTCGACCGCGAGATGCTCGGCAAGCTGTACCTGGTCGCGCCCGACGGCTTCGACGCGATCCCCGGCTGGACCGAGATGGGGCCCGATGCCGACGATCCGGAGCTCACCCTGGAGCGCTTCCGCGAGCGGATCCGCCGCCATCCCGGCGAGCTGAAGCTGCTGCTGCGCAACCCGCGCTTCGTGACGGGCATCGGCAACGCCTATGCCGACGAGATCCTGTGGGCCGCCCAGCTCGCCCCGCTCCGACGCCGCAGCACCCTGCGCCCCGAGGAGGTCGACCGGCTGTACCACGCCATGCGATCGGTCCTGGCCGATGCGGTGGTGCGGCTCCGCGAGCTCGTGCCGCCCGATATCCAGCTGCAACATCGCGAGTTCCTGCAGGTGCACCTGCGCGGCGGCGAGCCATGCCCGCGCTGCGGGAGGCCGCTGCGCCAGATCGGGGGCGACGAGGCGACCACCTTCTGCCGGACCTGCCAGCCCCCGTTCTAGCGGTTGCCGCGGCGGTGGTCAGGGGATGATCAGCACCTGGCCGATGTTGATCACGTCGTTGTCGCCCAGGCCGTTCGCCTCCTGAATCGCCTGCACGCTCGTCCCGAATTGTTCGGCAATGGCGACCAGCGTGTCCCCGCTGCGCACCGTGTACGAGCGCGTACCGGCAGGTGGAGCCGGGGTCGGAGTCGCTGCCAGCGGCGTGTCTGTGGCCGTGGGGACCGGGCTCGGAACTGGCGTCGCCTGAGCGCTCGACGCCGGCCGCGATGACCCGGCAGTCGGCGAGGTGGCCACGCTCGGCGTGGGCGTGGCGCTCGGCCCAGCCACCAGGCCGACGAGCCCCTCCACCGCGCCGCTGGCCAGCACCAGCACTCCGACCAGCGCGGCCACGGCTGCCAACAGGGCACGTCGGGCGCGCGAACCCATCGGCCGCCGCGCGCCGCCTGCCGGCGCCTCCACGCCAGCTGGGTCGAGCACGAGCCGCGTCCGCGGGATGCGGGCATCGGGCGCGGCAGCGGGTACCCGGGAGCCCTCGGCGCGCTTCAGCTCCAGTGCCGCCACGTATCGCGCGCAACCGCGATGCGCCTCGGTCAGGCAGAGCTGCAGCTGAAGCGGGCGGTCGAGCGGATCGGGCTCGGAGACGGCGTGGCAGCGGTGGTCCGGATCGTACCCGTCGACCACCGTGCGATGATCGGCCGCCAGTGCCAGGAAGGGGCAGATGCGGCCCATCGGCTCCATCGGTTGAGAATACGCCGGGTCGCCCGGGCCCGTCGGCGGCGATGACCAGGCATGAAAAACGCCCGCTCAACGAGGAGCGGGCGAACGTGAAGATCCCGGCGACGACCTATTTTCCCAGGAGGTTGCCCCCCAAGTATCTTCGGCGCTGGAGAGCTTAACTTCCGTGTTCGGGATGGGAACGGGTGGATCCTCTCCGCTGGCGTCACCGGGACCGTCTTCAATTGGCGCGACCCGCCATCGAGTGGCGAGCGACCGTGTGACTGGAAGCGTCGTTTTCGTCGTTGCGGCCTGCGCTGGCTGCGCCGGCCATTCCGCGCGATCCAGCAGCGTGCTAGTCGCGTGAATTAGGTCAAGCCCTCGACCATTAGTACCGCTTGGCTCAACGCATTGCTGCGCTTACACGTGCGGCCTATCAAACAGCTGGTCTCGCTGCGGTCTTACCCGGTTAACCCGGTGGGGAACCTGATCTTGAGGCGAGCTTCGCACTTAGATGCTTTCAGTGCTTATCCCAACCGAACATACCTACCCAGCAATGCCACTGGCGTGACAACTGGCACAACATTGGTTCGTTCACTCCGGTCCTCTCGTACTAGGAGCAACTCCTCTCAAGTTCCCTGCGCCCACGGCGGATAGAGACCGAACTGTCTCACGACGTTCTGAACCCAGCTCGCGTACCGCTTTAATTGGCGAACAGCCAAACCCTTGGGACGTACTTCCGCCCCAGGATGCGACGAGCCGACATCGAGGTGCCAAACAGGGCCGTCGATATGAACTCTTGGGCCCTATAAGCCTGTTATCCCCGGGGTAGCTTTTAT
>JBKOZM010000013.1:0-18706 GCA_046725855.1 Chloroflexota bacterium
GGTTCGACCATGGCGCGCGGCCAGCCTCCAGCCCTCGCGCGACGAGCGCCGCCAGCAGGAAGGCGCCCGCCAGCAGCACCGCCGCGTGCCCAACGCCCCGCGCTGCGGGACGGCCGGCCGCGGCGCCGACGGCCGAGATCAGCGCGCCGCCGACGAGGGCGGCCAGCGCGGCCGTCAGCAGGGCTGCGTGCAGGATCATGGCGCAGATCCGTCGAGCGGCGAGCCGCCCGCTCGGCTGGTCAGGCGGTCCCTTCCTCCGCCGCAGGAAGGGCCATGGTGGCTCGCGTGCCGCATCGGTAACAGGACTCGTCGGCGGCACGAATGGTTGCACCGCAGTTCGCGCAGCTGAGGGCCAGCTCGGTCTCGTCCTGGGTGCAGAAGCGCGCGCCGGGCGGGTACTGCAGCCCGTCGACCGGGCAGTAGGGCACGCCGCGCGGCGCCTCGATCGCCCCGTCCGGCGCCCTGGGCAGGCGCAGGGTCGGCTGCACCGCCGACTCGGTCTCGATGCCGACCTGCGAGACGCGCAGATAGCCGATCACCAGCCAGGCCACGTACAGCGCCGAGAGGGCCAGGAGCAGGAACGGAGTGGCGGTGGC
The DNA here is from genome assembly GCA_046725855.1 of Chloroflexota bacterium. Taxonomy (GTDB): domain Bacteria; phylum Chloroflexota; class Limnocylindria; order QHBO01; family QHBO01; genus DASQFY01. Next base: position 597 of record JBKOZM010000013.1, read on the forward strand.
CACCACCTGCGCGCTGTCGTCGGCGACCCACTCGATGAAGTCGACGATGGCGTCAATCATGGGCCGCGATTCTAGCATCGGGCCCCGCCGCTGACCGCCGACTGCGCTGCGCTACACTCCGCCCAATCGCACCCCTGACGAGGACCATGCCCCGACCACGGCTCGACCCTCGCACGCCGCTCACCGAGCTGCACGTGCACCTCGGTGCAGCGGTCACGCCGGCCATCATGTGGGGGATCGCGCACGCTCAGGGGATTCGGCTGCCGACCAAGGACTACTGGGCCTTTCGCGACCTCATCACGCTTGGCCGGCGTCGCCGGTCCTTCGACGCCTACCTGGACCTCTTTCACTGGACGGAGCTGATCCAGTCCAGCCCGACGGCGGTGGAGCGCAGCGTCTACGAGGTGATCGGCGGCGCCTACCGCAAGAACAACGTCACTCGCATCGAGCTCCGCTTCAACCCGATGAAGCGGAACCGCGGTGGGGAGCAGGACCTCGACCACATCATCGCCGCCGCGGTGCGCGGCATGGACCGCGCCGTGCTCGAGTACCCGCAGGTGCGCGCCGCCCTCCTGTTCTGCCTGGATCGTGCCTTCAGCTATGAGCTGAACGAGATCATCGCCGCCAAGGCCATCGCCTGGCACGACCGCGGGGTCGTGGCGGTCGACATCGCCGGGCCGGTCGAGCCAGCCTTCCGATTCGCCGACTACCGCGACCTGTTCGCGCAGGTGCGGCGCGCAGGACTGGGCGTCACGGTCCACGCCGGCGAAACCGGTGGTGCGGAGGAGGTGCGGGAGGCGATCGAGGCGCTGGAGCCGGAGCGTATCGGGCATGGCATCAGCAGCACGCGTGATCCGCGAGTGATGGGCATGCTCCGCGAGCGGGGGATCGTGCTGGAGGTGTGTCCCTCCTCGAACCTGAACACCGGGGTGGTCCGCAACCTCGCCGAGCTGCGCACCATCATCCGCGCCCTGGTCGACAACGGGGTGCTGTTCGCGCTCTCGACCGATGGCCCGGAGATGCTGCGCTCCTATCTGCGCGACGAGATCGCGCTCCTGCTGCGGCACGAGATCCTGTCGTTCGAGGAGGTCGAACGCACCCTGCAGACCGCCCGCGATGCCACGTTCGTCGGCCTGGCGCCGGTCCCCGGGCGTGCCGACGGCCGCGACGATGGGGCCTCGGACGGGCACGCCGCGATCGCCCTCGAGGTCGAGGTGTAGGCTGATAGACTGCCGGCCGTGTCCTCGATCTGGCGCCCGATTCGGGAGCGGAATCCCGCGCGGAGCCTGATGGTCGTCGTCGCCCACCCGGGCGACGAGGCGTTCGGCTTCGGCGGCGCCATCGCGCAGGCCGCCGCCATTGGCGCGTACGTCGTGGTGGTGTGCGCCACGCGCGGACGCTTCGACCCTCGACTGCAGGACAAGGCCCCCGCGCCGGGCGGTCGCAACCGCCCGATCCACGATCGGCCCGTCGTATGGCGCAACCTGGACACGGTGCGCGAGGACGAGATGCGCCGCTCGGTGGCGCTCCTGGGGGTCCGGGTGCTGCGCGTCCTCGACTACTCCGAGGAGCTGCTGGCCGACGCCGATTTCGACCACCTGGTCGAGCGCATCGTCGAGCCGATCCGGATGCATCGGCCAGAGGTGATCCTCGGCTTCGGACCGGAGGGTGTCACGGGCGACGTCGATCACATGACGATCAGCCGCGCGACGGAGGCCGCCTTCCAGCTGGCCGGCGAGCCGCTGGCGTACGAGGACGACATCGAGGAGGACCAGGTGGCCTGGCGCGCCGCCAAGCTGTACCAGCTGGTCGTGCCGGCGGCGCAGCTCGAGCTGCTCGGCGACCGAGCGCCCCAGGCCTACGGCTCGCCGGCGGGTGGGACGCTCACCCTGGAGCTCGGTGAGCTGGCGCAGCTGAAGCTGGCGGCCATCGGCCGCCACGTGTCGCAGACCGGCTCGGCGGGGCCGTTCCACGACTGGCGGCCCGAGGTGCGTGACGGCTTCCTGGCGACCGAGCACTACCGGCTGGCGCGGTCGAACCTGCTGGTCGCGGCCGGTGCCGGCGACACGGCGGCAGAGGCTTCGCTCTGGGACGGGCTGCCCTGACCCCTGTCCTGGCGCACGGATCGCTGCCAGTGATTCAACAAAGGTAGTGTTCCAGCTCGGTCGCCTCTGCTAGGCTCGAAGCGCCTCAATCCATCGGCGCCGCGGAAAGGAAGCCCACGCCCGAATGGCCGATCAGCTGACCAACGAGAACATCATGGCCGTCCTGGGCCAGGTCAAGGACCCGGAGATCGGGCGTGACCTGGTGAGCCTGGGGATGGTCAAGGCGATCGAGATCACCGGCACGGCCGTCGATTTGACGGTCGAGCTCACGACGCCGGCCTGCCCGCTCAAGGCCAAGATCGAGTCCGACATCGTCGATGGCCTCGAGGCGCTGGGCGCCACCGCCGTGCGGGTCGACTGGGCCAGCAACGTGAAGCGCTCGTTCGGCGGCCCGGCGGCCGACCTGATCCCGGGGGTGCGGAACACGATCGCGGTGGCCTCCGGCAAGGGAGGCGTTGGCAAGACGACCGTCGCCGTCAACCTGGCGGTCAGCCTGGCCCGAGACGGCGCATCGGTCGGCCTGCTGGATGCGGACATCACCGGGCCGAACGTGCCGCTCATGATGGGCACCGGTGGGGCGCACGTGACCGGCACCGGCGGGCGGGTGAACCCGGTGGTCAGCCACGGCGTGAAGATGATGAGCATCCAGTACTTCCTGACCGGCGATGCCCCGGTGATCTGGCGCGGGCCGCTCATCCACTCGGCCATCCAGCAGTTCCTGCGGGACGTGGAGTGGGGCGAGCTCGACTACCTGGTGATCGACCTGCCGCCGGGAACGGGCGACGCTGCCCTCTCCATCAGCCAGCTGATTCCACTATCCGGCGCGGTGGTGGTCACCACGCCGCAGGAGGTCAGCCTGCTCGACGCGCGCAAGGCGATCGCCATGTTCACCAAGGTGAACGTGCGGACGCTGGGCGTGGTCGAGAACATGAGCGGCTTCATCTGCCCCGATTGCGGCACCGAGCACGACATCTTCGGCTCCGGCGGCGGCAGCACCATCGCCCGGGAGCTGGGTTTGGAGGTCCTCGGCAGGATCCCGATTGAGCCGGGCGTGCGGAGCGGCAGCGATGCCGGCGTCCCGATCACCTCGACGCAGCATCCGGGCGCCGACAGCTCCGCCGCCGCGGCCGCGCTGCGCGAGGTCAGCCGGGTGGTGGCCGGCAAGCTGAGCGTGCTGGCCGCCCCGTTCGCCGCCGCCGCGGCCGGCTGAGCCACTCCCAACGTACTGCCGGCGGGGGATGCCCCGCCCCTCGGCGCCCGACTAGAATCCCGCCATGCGGATCGCCCTGATCTCCGACGTGCACGCCAACCTGCCCGCCCTGCGAGCAGTACTCGACGACGCGGCGGCGATCGGCTGCGACGTGGTGTGGTGCGCCGGGGACGTCGTCGGTCGCGGCCCGCACCCGAACGAGGTGGTCGACGAGCTGCGCTCGGCCGGCGTCGCGACGGTGCAGGGCAACTGGGACGAGGCGGTCGGCATGGGCCGCGAGGTGACCGGCTGCATCTGGGCCACCCCGCAAGGCGAGCACGAGGGATTCGCGTCGCTGGTGTGGACCATGTCCCGCCTGTCGGAGGAGAACCTCGGCTGGCTGCGCCAGCTGCCCAGCACGCTGCGCTTCGAGGTGGAGGGCCGCACGGCCCTGCTCTTCCACGGCACCCCGCTGAAGCAGAACGAGTACCTGTGGGCCGATCGGCCGTCGCGCTACTTCTCGCGGATCGCCAGCGACGAGGGCGACGACCTGTTCTGCTTCGGACATACGCATGAGTCATTCCACCGCGTGCTGGGGCCGGCGCACTTCGTGGCAGCCGGTGCGGTGGGCTGCGCCGCAGAGGCCGACCCTCGGGCGCGCTACGCGGTCATTTACATCGCCGGCTCGGACATCGTGGTTGGCTTCCGCAGCGTCGAGTACGACCACGCCTCCGTCGTCCGCGACCTGTCGGTGGCGGAGCTGTCGCCCGACCTGGTGCGGGTGCCGCCGGTGCCGCATCCGCAGGTCGACCCGGGGGTGGAGCCGCTGGTGCCCGCCACCGAGGGAGGCGTCGCCTAGGGCGTCGGTCGCTCAGGCGGCCTTCGCCTCCCGCTCGTAGGGCAGTCCATCGGCGGCTGGCGGGATGCTGCGGCCGATCAGGCCGGCGAGCACGATGATCGTCACCACGTAGGGCAGCGCGTCGAACGCCTGCCCGGGCAGCTGGCCGAGCAGGGTGCCCAGCTCGCCGCTCGGCGGGAAGAAGTTGATGGAGTCGCCCAGCGCCCTCGACGATGCGAAGAGCAAGGCTGCGCCGAACGCGCCGACCGGCGTCCAGCGGCCGACGATCATGGCCGCGAGCCCGATGAAGCCGCGGCCGGCCGTCATCCCCTCCTGGAACGAGTTCGTGCCTTCCATGCTCAGGTAGGCCCCGGCCAGGGCGGCCAGTGCGCCGGCCAGCACGACGTTGCGGTATCGCAGCCAGATGACGTCGATTCCGACCGTCTCCGCCGCGCGCGGATGCTCGCCCACGGCGCGCGTGCGGAGGCCCCACCGCGAACGGAACAGCAGCACCTGGAAGACGATGACGATGACGACCAGCGACATGGCGATCGGTCCCTGGCGTAGGAGCATCTCCGCGATCCAGCCCACCACCGGGATGTCGCCGATCTCCCGGGGCGGCGCGAAGCGGTGGAACGCGCCGGCGCCTTCCGGGGAGGTCCCCGAGATAAGGGTGTTGAGGTAGCCGGTCAAGCCGAAGGCGGCGATGTTGATGATCGTGCCGCTGATGATCTGGTCGGCGCGGACGGTGATCGACAGCCACGCATGCAGGAGCGAGATGAGCATGCCGATCAGCAGCGCGGCGCCCAGCGCGACGATCAGGGTGGGCGTGACGCCGAAGAAGTCCGATGGCGTGCCACCGAGCACGGGCTGCACCAGCACGCCAACGTACCAGCCCACGAAGGCGGCGGCGATCATGATGCCCTCGATGCCGATGTTCACGACGCCGGAGCGCTCGCACAGCACGCCGCACAGGGCGGCCAGGGCGATGGGCGTGGCGTTCTGCAGGATGATCGGCGCGATGTTCGGGACGATCTCGATCAGGTAGCCGACGAACTGGAACAGGTATCCCAGCACGGGGATCGAGTAGAGCAGCTGGATCAGGCTGTCCATCAGCTGGACACCGATTCGCGGGAGTAGGTGGTCGTGATCGTGTCGGTCGTCTCCAGGCCGGCCTTGACGCCACGCAGCCTGAAGAGCCGGCGGATCACGGTGTGCGCCACCAAGAAGAGCAGGATGGTGGCCTGCAGGACGTCCACCAACTCGGCCGGAATGAGGCTCAGGGTCTCGATCTGCATGAGCGGCGCGCCCGCGCGCATGGCCCCGAACAGGAGTGCCGCGAAGACGATCCCGATCGGGCTCGAGCGACCCAGCAGCGCCACGGCGATCGAGTCGAAGCCGACGGTCGTGCCGAATGAGGCGGTCATGTAGTGCGTGACGCCCAGGACGACCGTCGCTCCCGCCAGTCCGGCCAGCACGCCGGCCAGCGACATGGTCAGTACCACGATCAACCGCGGCTGCATGCCGGCGTAGCGCGCCGCGTCCGGATTGGCGCCCACGGTGCGGATCTCGAAGCCGCGAGTGGTCCGGAAGAGCAGCCAGCCGACGGCCAGCACGGCGGCCAGCGCCACCAGCGCTCCGAGATGGCCATTGCGGCCGATGATCACGGGCAGGGCGGCGTTCCCCACCTGAGCGGTGATCGGCGACGGTGAGCCCGGCTGGTCGAGCGGACCGCTGACGGCCCAGGCGATGACCGCGACGGCGACGTAGTTCAGCATGATGGTGGTGACCACCTCGTGGGCACCCGAGATGGCCTTGAGGAAGCCCGGAATGAACCCCCAGGCGGCGCCGGCGGCCGCGCCGGCCAGCAGCGCCAACGGAATGGCGATGAGCGGCGGTGCCTCGTTGAGTGCAACTCCGACCGTGACCGCGCCCAGCGCGCCGAGCAGGAACTGACCCTGCGCACCGATGTTGAAGAGGCCGGCCTTGAACGCCAGGCCGACCGCCAGGCCGCCGAGCACGAGCGGCGTCGCCGCCCGAAGTGTGTTGACGATCGCATCGAGGCCGCCCATCGCCCCCTGGAAGAGAGCGGCATAGGCCGTCAACGGCAGGGTCACGTCGAACGGGCGATCGGGCACCACCACCTGCGAGGCAAGGATGACGATGGCGCCGACCACCAGCGCCAGCACAAACGACACGAATGGGAGGGCGATCACCGCCCAGACGCTCCTCGCTAGCTCGCGGAGCCGTTGCTGGACGGTGGGCGGCCGATTGGTGGTCACGCTGCCGGCGGGCTAGGGGCGCCCGAGGCCTGCGACCCGCCGGTCGCCATCAGGATGCCGATCTGGTTCTTGTCCGCGGTTCGGCCGTCACGGACGGCCACGATCCGCCCCCGATAGATGACCGCAATCCGATCCGACAGCTCCAGCACCTCGTCCAGTTCGGCGGACACCAGCAGGATGGCCGTCCCAACGTCGCGCTTGCCGATTGCCTGCCGATGGATGAACTCGATGCTGCCGACGTCGAGGCCGCGCGTTGGCTGGTCCAGCACCAGAAGGCGCTGCTCCCCTTCGAACTCGCGCGCCACGATGAGCTTCTGCTGGTTGCCGCCCGAGAGAGTTCCGGACGTGACATCGGCCGACGGCGTCCGGACGTCGAAGTCACGGATGCCGCGCTCGGCGCGCTCCTCGATCGCGGCGTCGTTGCGGATGATGCCCCGAGCGTAGGGCGCCTGGTAGTAGTCGGTGAGGATGAAGTTGTCGGTCAGCGGGAAGCTCAGCACCAGGCCGAAGCGGTGGCGGTCAGCCGGCACGAAGCCGACGCCCAGCCGATGGCGCCGTCGAGAGCCGACGCTCGTCAGGTCGTGGCCGGCCAGCAGGATCCGTCCGGCGCTTGGTCGCCGCAGTCCCACGATGGCCTCGACCAGCTCGTCCTGGCCGTTCCCCGCGACGCCGGCGATGCCCAGGATCTCCCCCGATCTGACCTCCAGGTCGACACCCTGCACCACCTCGCTGCCGCGGTCGTCCTTGACTCGCAGCTGCTCGATCTGCAAGACGACGTCGCCCGGCTCCGATTCGCCGCGGTCGACCACCAGGTTGACCTGCCGACCGACCATCATCTCGGCGAGGTCCTCCTCGTTGGTGGCAGCCGGTTGGCGAGTTCCCACCACCTTGCCGCGACGAATGACCGTGATCCGATCAGCGATCTCCAGGACCTCGTACAGCTTGTGGCTGATGAAGATGATCGCGTAGCCCTCGGCCCGGAGCCTACGCAGGACCGAGAAGATCTCTTTCGTCTCCTGCGGGGTCAGCACCGCCGTTGGCTCGTCGAGGACCAGGATTCGCGCGTCGCGGTAGAGCGCCTTCAGGATCTCGACTCGCTGCTGCCAACCGACCGAAAGCGATCCAACGCGCTGGTCGGGGTCGATGTCCCAGCCGAAGCTGGTGGCCAGCTCGCGAATCCGGCGATGCGCTCCGGCGCGGTCGAGGAAGATTGGGCCCGCCATCGGCTCCTCGCCGAGCAGGATGTTGTCGGAGACCGACAGGACCGGCACCAGCATGAAGTGCTGGTGGACCATGCTGATCTGATGCTCGATCGCATCATGCGGACTGGAGATCTCGACCGGCGTCCCGTCGAGCAGGATCTCTCCGGCATCGGGCACGGCGAGCCCGTAGAGGATGTTCATCAGGGTCGTCTTGCCGGCCCCGTTCTCGCCCAGCAGGGCGTGGATCTCGCCGGGGCGCACGTCGAGGTCGATGTCGTTGTTCGCGAGCACCCCGGGGTAGCGCTTCGTGATGCCGCGCATCTCGAGAGCCGGCGCCTGCACGGTCTGAACGTCCGACGTCATCGGTCTCCTGCTGGGAGCTGGAGATACGACGGGCGGACCAAGCCCTGTGGCCTGGCCCGCCCAGCTAATCAATCGGTCAGGGCTACTGGAGGGTTGAGATGTCTCCGCACTTCTCCGGGCAGGTCACCAGCGTGCCCGCCTTCATCTCTTCGAAGGCTGCATCCAGGAGATCAGCCATGTCGGCGGGCATGGCGTCTGCGTTGTCATGGAACGGGGCGTAGCCAATGCCGTCACGCGAGGCATCCCAGTGGTCGTCGCCACCGGTCATGGTACCGTCGACGATCTTGCCGATGTCCGTAGCCACCGCCAGCACCAGGCTCTTCTGAGCGCTGGTGATGATGCACGGCGCCGCGTTCGGGTACGACAGCGCCTGGTCGACGTCCACGCCCACGCCCCAGATGCCGGCTTCGCAAGCCGCGTCGAGCACGCCGTTACCGGTCTTGCCGGCGACCTGGAAGAGGACGTCAACGTCACTATTCTGCTGAAGGAACTGCTGACCGAAGCTCTTGCCGGTCACCGGGTCATTGAAGGCCTTGACGAAGTCGCTTTCGGTGACCCAGCTCACCACAAGCTTGATGTCCGGGTTGATCGACTCGGCACCCAGCTTGAAGCCCTGGATGTAGCGGATGCACGGCCCGCACAGGGTGATACCGCCGATGGCCCCGAGCGTCCCGGTCTTGCTTGCCGAGGCGGCGGCCATGCCGGCCAGGTAGCCCGCCTGATCCTCCTGGTAGCTGAGGGCCACGAACTGCGGGAGCAGGGCGGCCGCATCGCCGGCGCACGCGAACGTCGTATCCGGCAGGCCCTCCTCGTTGACGCATGGCGGTCCCTGGTCCACGCCAATGAACCAGACGTCCGGGTTGTCGTGCGCGGCCTGGGTCGTCGCGACCCCCAGGTTGAAGCCGGCGGTCACGATGATGTCATAGCCCTGGTCCACGTACGCCTGGATGGCGGCGGCGTATTCAGAGCTGTCCTTGGGCACGGTGACCGGAGGCTCCTCGGCGCCGATCGCCGCGGCACCCTCCTTGGCACCGACATAGGTGTATTCGTTGAAGTTCTTGTCGTTGACCGTTCCGACGTCAGTCACGACACCAATCTTGAGGTCGCTGTGCGGCGCGACCGACTCCGCGGTGGACGCACCGGCGGGTGTGGATTCCGTTGGCGACGCGCCCGGCCCGCAGGCCGCCAGCGCCAGCGCCCCGGTCATGAGAATTGCGACCATCGAGTAGCGTCGCTGGATGCGCATTCGGTTCTCCTTCAACCCCGTGAGGGGGCTCCTCCGTTCCCCACGCGCAGGGGCGCTGGGGATGGCCGCGACGCGGTGGCCCGGCCGAATCTGCCGCATCATACTGCCTCGTCAAGGCGCCGCTCAAGGAATGTGGGGCGAGGTCCATCGCGCGGGCGACCGCTCGACGCCAACGTATCATCGGCCACGTGGACCAGGAGGCCGCACGTCCCGGCTTGACGCCCCGGCTCGTCATCTTCGACCTCGACGGGGTCATCTATCGCGGTGCGCAGCCGGTGCCGGGCGCCGCGGAGCTGGTGGCCGCCGTCCATGCCTCGGGGGCGGCGGTTCGGTTCGCCACCAACAACTCCATGGCGACCCGGACGGCGTATGTCGAGCGCCTCGCCCACCACGGCATCCCGTCGACGACCGACGAGATCGTGACCTCCACCTCGGCAACCATCGAGTACCTGCGCCAGCATGCTCCCGACACCACGCGCGTGCTGGCCGTCGGCGCGGCGGGTATGCTGGAGGAGCTCCGGGGAGCCGGCTACGAGGCCGTCCCGGTGGGGGATGCGGCAGCCGCAATCTGGGACGGTGAGCCGCTGTCGCGCAGCTACGACGCGGTGGTGGCCGGCCTCGATCCCGCCTTCGACTACCGCCGGCTGGGCATTGCCGCCACGGCGATCCGTGCCGGCGCGCGGTTCGTGGCGACCAACGCGGACCTGCGCTACCCGACTCCCCACGGCTTCCTGCCTGGTGCCGGGACGATCGTGGCAGCCCTGCAGGCCGCCAGCGGCGTCGAGCCCTTGGTGATCGGTAAACCCCAGCCGGGCATGTTCGAGGCGATCCTGTCCGCGGCCCACGTCGCACCGGCCGAGGCGCTGGTCATCGGCGATAACCCCGATGCCGATATGCGGGCCGCCCGGCGCGCCGGGATTCGGAGCCTCCTGGTCCTGACCGGCGTCGCCGATGCGGCCCTGGCGGCGGGCCTCGAGGACGATCGGCGTCCCGACTGGATCGCATCCGACCCGGCGAGTGTGATCGACCTGCTCGGCCTCGGGGTCAGCTGATGGTGCCGGCCCAGGTCTGCCAGGCAGTTTCGGCTTCGGCAGACAGCCTGGCGAGGGCGGCCTGTGGGCCGAAGCCGCGTCGAAAGCCATTGACCGCGATCGCCGCCAGCTCCGACGGGTCCAGGCCGAGGGCATCGGCCACACGCGCCATCTCGTCGGTCAGAGTCGTGTCCGACACGGTCCGATCATCGGTCGAGAGGGTGACGCTCACGCCGGCTCGGTGCAGCGTGGCCAGCGGATGGGCATCCAGCGAGGCGACGACTCCAGCCTGCTCGTTGCTGGTCGGGCCCTGGTCGAGGGTCACGTCGCGCTCCCGCACCATGGCGAGCACCTCCGGGTCGTCGGCGACCGTCACACCGTGCGCGATGCGTCGTACGCCCAGGGCGAGCGCCTCGCGAATGCGTTCGGGCCCCGGCACCTCGCCGGCGTGGGCGGTGAGGGCCAGGCCACCCTCCTCGGCGGCCCGAAAGGCGGCGGCATGGGGTGGGGCAGGGTACGTGGCCTCCGGGCCGGCCAGGTCGAAGCCGACGACCGGCGGTCCGAAATCGGCCGCGGCGCGCGCCAGCTCCACGTTCGCGCCGGGCGGGTGCGAGCGCATCGCAGTCACGATCAACGCAACGAGCGGGGCATCCGCTCCGAGCGCGTCCACCGCCTCCGCCACGCCGGAAGCCACAGCCTCGATCACGGCCGGTACCGCCAGCCCACCGTCGAGGTGCAGCCGGGGAGCCCATCGGATCTCGCCGTACCGCACCCCATCGGCGGTGAGCTCCTCCACCAGCTCGCGCGCGGCCCGCTGCAGCGCGCCGGCGGTCTGGAGCAGCGCGATGGGCAAGTCGAAGAAGGCAAGCAGCTCGGCCTGGTTGCGGCAGTGCGCCGGCGCCACGAGCCGGCTACGCGCGTCGTCAGGCGACAGTGCGACTCCCGCCTCGGCGGCGAGCTCGACGGCGGTCGCCGGCCGCAGCGCCCCATCCAGATGCTGGTGCAGCTCCGCCTTGGGCAGGACTCGCAGGACGGCCGAATCGAAGACTGCCGTGCGCACCGCCGCATGATAGGTGGCGAGGCAGGCGGTCGGCGACGACCCTCTCGAGCGGCGGCGAGCGGGGCGATCGCCGCGCTGTTGCTGGGGGCCGTGCTCGCCGCCCGACCGGCCGCAGCCGCCGGCGCCGACCCGCCGGCTGAGGCCGACCGAGAGGCGCAGCTGCTCGCCACCGCCGCGGACGCAGATGCAGCGCTCGAACGGCTGCAGGTCGACCTGGAGGCATCGGTCGAGGCCGCCCGTCAGGGAGCGGCCCTGGTGGTCAGTGGCCAGGATTCGCCCGAACCGCCTCTCAACGAGGCGGCGACGGCGCTCGAGCACGCCGGCCAGCACGCCACCGCGGCGGCGGCCGCCGCGAATGTGGCGCGCGGGACCCTGGCATGCGTCAGACCTGCCATCCCAGCCATCCCTGCAGACGGCGTCGTCGCCGATCGCCTGACCAGCATCGCCACCCAGCTCCGCGAATCGGCCTCGGCGGCGGCCACCTTCGTGGAACATCGCCTGGCGACGGAGGCCACGCTGGCCGCGCTCTCGGACGCGCTGGCCGCCCTGGACGGCGACGACCCGAACCGTGCCCTGGCCGCGCTCGACAAGGCCGACGCCGCCCTCCGGGAGGTGGTCGCCTGGGAGCAGCGGCCGCCGACGCTCGGCTACTGGCTGCAGACCACGGCCGAGCTGCTGGCCGCCGCACGGGGCATCGCCGACGCCGCGATCGCACGCGACCCCGCAGCGGTCGCCGCTGCCGCTGCGGCGTACCGTGCGGCCGCCGACAAGGCCGTCGATGCCGACCGATCGCGGGAGCTGGCCATGGCCGAGGCCGGTTCGGCGATCACCGTGGCCCCGCTGCGACGCCTGGCCGGAGCCCTGGCCGAGGTGACCGAGCTGCGGGCGACGATCGCGGCGGTCGCCGGAGCGTCGTAGCGCGGAATCATCGGTCTATACTCGCTTGACCGATGGTTGCCCTGGGGGGCGCCATCGGTTCGTTCGGCCAAAATCAGTTTGAGGTGACCTGCGTGCGCCTTCGTGCCGAGACGACCGAGCCCGCCGCCGTACAGGCCGACGTGCTGGCCGTACCGATCTACAAGGAGGACCGCGAGATGGCCGGCGACCTGGCCGCCCTCGACGCGGCCAGCGGGGGAGTCATCAGCCGGGCGCTCGACTGGGGCGAGTTCAACATCGTCGAGCACCACACCGCGCTCGTCGACGCGGGGTCCATCGCGGCCGACAAGATCCTGCTCGTGAACGGCGTGCGTCGTGGCCGGGGCGCCTGGCGGGCGCGCCGTATCGCGTCGACGGCCACCCGCCGTCTGCAAGGCCGCGGGGTCGAGCGGATGGCGCTCTGGCTGCGCGACGGCGAGGAGGAAGACGGCTTTGTGGCGGCCGCTATCGGAGCGTCGCAGGGCACCTACCGGCCATACGCCTACTACGGCCGCGTGCGGGACACGGAGGCGATGCTGCGCTCCGTGGAGGAGGTCGTGCTCATCGGCGCCGGTGCGCCAGCACAGGCGGCCCTGGACCAGGCGATGACCATCGCCGAAGGCGTGGAGTTCGGGCGCACGCTTGCGAACCGCGCCTCCAACGACCTCTACCCGGAGGCCATGGCCGAGGTCGCGCGCGAGCTGGGCAGCGACGGCTGCGCGGTGGAGGTGCTGGGCGTCGATGAGATGCGCGCGCTCGGCATGGGTGCCTTGCTGGGTGTCGGCCAGGGCGCGGCGCACGAGCCGCGGCTGATCGCGGTGAAGCTGCCGGGCTGGGACGACGCCGCTCCGGACCGGCGCCTGGCGATCGTCGGCAAGGGGGTCTGCTTCGACTCCGGCGGGATCAGCATCAAGCCCGCCGAGCGGATGGAGGAGATGAAGCACGACAAGTCGGGCGCTGCGGCGGTGATCGCCGCGGCCCGCACGGTTGCGCGGCTGGCCCCCGACACCCCGCTCATGGCCGTGGCGCCGATGGTCGAGAACATGCCCGGCGGCAACGCGCAGCGGCCCGGTGACGTGGTCAAGGCCATGAACGGCAAGACGATCGAGGTGGTCAACACCGATGCCGAGGGGCGCCTGATCCTGGCCGATGCGCTGCACTGGGCGGAGACCCAGGGAGCGACCCACCTGGTCGACGTGGCCACCCTGACTGGCGCCGCGGCAGTCGCCTTCGGCGAGCTGATCAGCGCCTATTTCGCTCGGCCGCGCGACTGGGGCGAGCGGGTGGCGGCGGCGGCCGAGGCCACCGGCGAGTGGTTCTGGGAGATGCCCCTGGCGACCGAGTATCGCCCGCAGTATGACTCCGCGCACGCGGACATCGCCAACTCCGGCGCGCGCGAGGGCGCACTGATCAAGAGCGCCGTCTTCCTGGCCGATTTCGTCACGGTGCCGTGGGTGCATGTCGACATCGCTGGCAGCGCCTACCTGACCGCCGACAAGGCGGTTAACCCCAAGGGAGCGCTCGGCACCGCCGTGTCGACGCTCGTCCGGCTGGCACTCGACTACCGATCGGCCTAGTCGCGCCTGCGCGCACGAAACGGCCCCGCCGGACATCGCCGGCGAGGCCGTTCGACAGTCGCTCAGCTTCAGACTCGATCGTCGTCGGTGTCGATGTCCTCGGCGATGTCGTCGGCGGTGTCGCGTGCGGCGTCCTTCACCTCGCCCCAGCCCTGCTGGAGCTCGCCCTCGGCCTGATCGCGCTTGCCTTCCATCTCGGTGCCGGGGTCATCGGTGAGGTCTCCCCATTCCTCCTTGGCCTTTCCCCAGCCTTCCTTGATAGGTCCCTCGACTCGATCCTTATCCACGTCGTTGCCTCCCCTCATGTGCGGGCCGATGCACATGCCGGCCCCCTCATCCACAGGCTGCTGAACGCAGGATGCGTGCCAGTTGCCACGGATCGCGGTCAGCGGCGGCTAGGATGCGGCGATGACCGCCCTCTCGATCGCCGTCGCCGGCGCGTTTGCCCTGCTGGGGGCAGCCGCCGAGCGCCTGGCGGCGGTGTGGCCGGCCGACGAGGCGTCACGGCGCCGGCCGGGGCCACGCACCGTCCTGCTGGCCATCGTGGCCGGCGCCGCAGGATGGGGGATCGTGGCTCGATCGACCCTGCCGTGGTGGGCGACCGCCGTGCACCTGGCCGTGCTCGCCCTCCTGGTCCTGCTTACGGCGACCGACCTCGAGCAGCGTCGCCTGCCCCACCTGCTGCTCGACCCGCTGATCGTGCTCTGCGTGGCCTTCGTGCCGTTCAACCCGACTGTGACCGTGCTGAACGCGATCATGGGCGGGCTCGCGTCGCTCGCCGTCCTGGGGCTGCTGGGCATTGTGATTCGCGGTGGGGTCGCCATGGGCGACCTCTATCTGGTCGGTGCCCTGGGACTGCTGCTGGGCTGGCAGGGGATCTTCGTGGCCGTCTTCATCGGTGCGGTGCTGGCATCCATCGCCAGCATCGGTCTCCTGCTCAGCCGGAGGGTGGGGATGAAGAGCTATATCCCGTTCGGGCCGTTCCTGGTCGCCGGCGCGGTCATCACCCTCCTGCGCGACGAGCATTTGCTGGGCGCTGCGCTCGACCTCGGCGGACCACTCCTGACCGTCTCTGTAGTCCTGTTCCGGTTGCCCCGATAGGGGGGTGGCCAGGGGCTCGACAAGTCGAGTATCCTTGCCGCCGCGCCCCGTGCCGGGGGCTCAGTGGGTGGTTACTGCGTCACGCCCAGGCGCCGCGTGCCGCCGACATTGTCAAGCCCGGCAACCCGCATGAGCCCAGGAGTCGATGTCGATCGTTCCCCGCCGCGCCGCCCCGTCCCTGCTCGTCCTGCTGCTGGCATTCGCCGCCCTGACGGCCG
Organism: Chloroflexota bacterium; assembly: GCA_046725855.1. Lineage (GTDB taxonomy): Bacteria > Chloroflexota > Limnocylindria > QHBO01 > QHBO01 > DASQFY01. Next base: position 15,724 of record JBKOZM010000013.1, read on the forward strand.
CCGGCGGCCGGCAACCCGTACAAGCGAGCGACCCGAGCACCGTCAACGAGGCGATCGCGCAGCAGCAGCAGCTGGAGACCGAGCTGGCGCAGCAGCGTGCGCAGCTCGCGACCCTGCGGCGCCAGCAGGCCGCCCTGACGGCCAGCCTTTCGCAGCTGACCGGCGACCTGGATCGGGTCGGGCTCCAGCTGGAGGCCGCCCAGCACCAGCTGGAGCTGGTCACCGCCGCCCTCGAGCAGTCACGTGCGGAGCTGAAGCGCTACGAGACCCGGATCGCCCGCCTCGAGAGCGACCTGCGCGAGATCGCCACCGACATCCAGGTCACGCGGGTCGAGCTGACCGAGCGGGAGGCGCTCCTGCAGGATCACCTGCGCTCGGCTTACGAGCAGTCGCAGACCTCGATCCTCGAGGTCCTGCTCTCCACCGACAGCTTCTCCGAGGCATCCAGCCGGCTGGACTACATGCTGACGCTCTCGGAGGAGGATCACGACCTCGCCGAGGAGATCCGAGCCACCCGCGAGCGGCTCAAGATCCGCCAGCAGACCCTGCGGGACGGGCGCGCCACGCTCATCGACCTGCGCGCTGCGGCGGCAGAGCGCACCGCTCAGCTCGATGTTCAGCAGCGCGAGGTCGATGCCGCGCGCCAGAAGCTGGCCGCCTACCAGGCTCGGCTCGTAGCGCTCCAGGACGAGCAGCGCGCCCAGCTGGCCGCGGCCATCCGCAACGAGCAGGCCACCGGGGAAGCGATCGCCGCCCACGAGCAGGAGCTCGCCGCCCAGGCAGCGCTGGTCGAGCGCCTCAAGGCCGAGGCCGACAAGCTCGACATCGCCTATCACGGACGCTTCGAGTGGCCCGAGCGCGGCGACTTCGTCGTCACCCAGGAGTTTGGGCGCACGAGCTTCAGCCCGTACCACACCGGGCTCGACATGTCCTATCACACGCCTCGCTGCGGCGGGCCCATCTACGCGGCCGCGGATGGCACCGTGCTGGCCGACGGCCGCCCGAACCTGGCGTACGGCGACACCGCCATCGGCGTGGTGATCGGTCACAGCCAGCGGCTGCAAACTTGGTACTGGCACCTCTCGAACGAGGTGGTGGCGGTTGGCCAGCAGGTGGCGACCGGCGACGTCATCGGCTACGAAGGTGCGACCGGCATCGCGACCGGATGCCACCTGCACTTCCAGGTCATGTTCGATGACCAGCCGGTGAACCCGAGGAACTACCTCCCCTAGACCGATCCTCCCCGGGAAGTTGATGGCCGGGGCAGATCACCCCAACAGAGCCAGATCGCGGCTCAGGCCTCCGCTTTCCTGCCATACGCGCGCCCAGGGAGCACGTGGTCCGCTTTTGAGGCGCCGAGCCGGACCAGCCAAGCCGATCCCACGCTCAGCCGCGAGTCTCCCTTGCCCGAAAGGGTGCCGCAACTGCGCCTCGTGTCGGCCCTACGAGCGTATGGCAGGAAACTGGAGCGGGGCGGTGCAGAACGGGCACAGTCGGCCCGAGAGGTCGTGCCGAAAGAGGCATGGCCGATTCGACCGACCGAGCCCCGTACGCTACCGTAGCGCGCGATGCATCCGGCCATGCAGCGGCGCCGCCATCGGTTGATGGTCCGTCGCACCACCCGACGCGGCGCGCCGCGTCGCGGGATTGCCACCGCCGTCCTCGTCCTGTTCGGCCTGTTTGCGCGGTTCGTGGCCGGCTCGGTGGCGGGCACCGCAGGTGGATTGCTGGCCGCATACAACTTCTACGCGACGGGACTGCCCGACCCGCACCTGCTCGACGACATCGAGCTGCCGGCCTCGACCTACGTCTATGACCGGACTGGGAAGCAGCTGCTGGCGCGCTTCGAGTGCCAGAATCGGGAGCAGGTCCATTTCGATGCGCTGCCGGCCGACATCGTGAATGCCACGATCGCCGCCGAGGACCGAACGTTCTGGACGAACGACGGCATCGACTACGGCGCAGTCGGACGCGCCGCCCTCGCCAACCTGCAGGCCGGCGACACGGTCCAGGGTGCCAGCACCATCACCGCCCAGGTGATCAAGTACGCCGGGTCGATCAAGCTGGCGGAAGAGGCCAACCAGCCGAGCTCATCCGCGGCACCCTGCGTGGAGCTCGATGGGGAGGCCGAGGCCGTGGCCGAGCCGGAGGCCGACGTCTGTGCCCCGCCTGATCTGACCTTCCTGAGCGGCCGTAGCTTCGAGGATAAGATCCGGGAGTTCATCCTGGCCCGCCAGGTCACGGCCGCCTACCCGGGCCGGGCGGGCAAGGAGAAGATCCTCGAGACCTACCTGAACCTCATCTTCTACGGGAACGGCTCGTACGGGATCAAGGCCGCCGCAGCAAACTACTTTGGCATCGCCGACCTCAACCAGCTGACCCTGGCCCAGTCAGCCTTCCTGGCCGGCCTGCCGCAGCTGCCATCGGCCTATGACCCCTACTACCTCGACCAGGGCCCCGAACGGGCGATCGCACGCCGCAACGACGTCCTCAACGACATGCTGCGCAACGGCTATATCACCGTCTTCCAGCACGACGAGGCGGCCGCCACGACGTGGGAGGAGATGGGGCCGAACCGCATCACATCGGTCCTGCGCGAGCCGCACTTCAGCTTCCGCGTCCGCCGCGAGGCGGAGCGCATCCTCGCCGCCCAGGGCGTGGCCAACCCGGAGCAAGCGGTCCGAACCGGTGGCTACCGGATCATCACCACGCTCGACTACAACCTGCAGCAGGTCGCCAAGCAGAAGGTCGTCAACTGGGTTAACACGCCCAGGCTGCACGACAAGAACGTGAACAACGGCGCCCTGGTGGCCATCAACTCCGCCACCGGCGAGATCGTGGCCTACGTCGGCAGCGTTGATTACTACAACCGTGAGGACCCGCGAGTCCAGGGCCAGTTCGACGTCGCCGGTCTTGGCGTGCGCCAGCCGGGCTCGGCCTTCAAGCCGATCACCTACTCGTCCGCCTTCCGCTCGCGGGCGGC
>JBKOZM010000014.1:0-3103 GCA_046725855.1 Chloroflexota bacterium
AGCCGGCGGCATGGGGCCGCCGGGCATGGCGCGGCGCACCGGTAGGCCGAGCGATGCCGATCAAGTTTCCCTTCACCCGTCGCCGCGATGCGCCCGCCGACGCGTGGACCAAGTGCCCGGCCTGCGAGGCCCAGATCTTCAACAAGCAGCTGGAGCGGAACCTGCGCGTCTGCCCGACGTGTGGGCATCACTTCCGGATGAGCGTTGGCGAGCGTATCGACCTGCTGCTCGACGACAGGAGCTTCCAGGAGCGCGACGCGGGGCTGGAGTCCGGCGACCCGCTCGCCTTCCATGACCAGAAGCCCTACCCGGACCGCCTCGAGGGAGCGCGAGTCAAGACGGGGCTGCGCGAGGCGGCGGTGTGGGGCATCGGGACGATCGACGGTAGGCGAGTCGCGATCGGGCTGTTCGACTTCCGCTTCATGGGCGGGAGCATGGGCAGCGTCGTTGGCGAGAAGCTGGCGCGCTGCTTCGAGGCGGCCCTGGCGGAACGGATCCCGGCCATCGTGGTCAGCGCATCGGGCGGGGCGCGGATGCAGGAGGGGACCCTGTCGCTTCTGCAGCTCGCCAAGACCACCGCGCCACTGACGCGCCTGGACCTGGCGGGCATCCCCTTCATCAGCGTCCTGACCGATCCGACGACAGGCGGGGTGCTGGCCAGCTTCGCGAGCCTGGGGGACGTGATCGTGGCCGAGCCACGGGCCCTGATCGGCTTTGCCGGCGCGCGTGTCGCGAGCGGCACCATCGGCGAGGACCTGCCGGAAGGATTCCAGAGCGCGGAGTTCCTGCTCGAGCATGGCTTCGTGGACCTCGTGGTCCCGCGCGGCGAGCTGCGCTCCACCCTGTCTCGGCTCCTGCGCGTCATCCCGGTGGCAGCTGTCGAGCAGGAGGAGGCTGACTCGCGAGGCTGGGGACCGATTGGGGTGCTCTCCGGTTTCGCCGAGCGGCTTGGCGGAGCCGTGAGCGAGACGATTGGGATCGACACCGAGTCCGCCACGTCCGGCGGCAACGGCGTCACCGATGCGCGCGAGAAGGCCCGCGAGGGCGCGGAGGAGCGGTGAGCGATCTGCTAGCGCCGGCCACGCGCGAATTCGCCGCCGGGCCACCCGATGCGGCCGCCGTCGAAGCCGCGTGGCGCCGCGTGCAGCTGGCCCGACATCCGAACCGCCCACGAACCCTCGACCTGGTGGCGCGCATGTTCGACGGCTTCGTCGAGCTGCACGGCGATCGGGGCTTCCGCGACGACCCGGCGATCGTCGGCGGCCCGGCGCTGCTGAACGGCAAGCCGGTCATGGTCATCGGGCATCAGAAGGGCAACGACACCGACTCCAACATCCTCCGCAATTTCGGCTCGCCGCACCCGGAGGGGTTCCGCAAGGCCCAACGCCTCATGCGATTGGCCGACAAAGTCGGCATGCCAGTCGTCACGCTGCTGGACACGGCCGGCGCATTCCCGGGACCGGCGGCGGAGGAGGGTGGTCAGGCGGAGGCGATCGCCTCGAGCATCAAGCTGATGACCGGGCTCCAGGTGCCCATCGTGGTCGTGATCGTGGGCGAGGGCGGATCTGGCGGCGCGCTCGCGATCGGCGTGGGTGACGAGGTGCTGGCGCTCGAGAACGCGGTCTATTCGGTGATCTCGCCTGAGGGCTGCGCTTCGATCCTGTGGCGCGCGCCCGAGAAGGCGCCAGAGGCGGCCGCTGCCATGCGCATGACCGCAGCCGATCAGCTTCAGCTGGGCGTCATCGACGGCATCATCGACGAGCCCGGAGAGGGCGCTCACACCGACCACGCCGCGACGGCCGAAGCAATCAAGAGGGCCGTGGTCGGCGCATTGGGACGGATCAGCCGGCTCGACACGGAGGAGCTCCTGACGACCCGCTATGCTCGACTGCGTGGCATCGGCCTCGTTCGAGAGGCGGAGGCCGCGCCCGCAATCCTGGGTGAGCCGTCGCTGCGGCATCGGCTCGGGCGGCTGCTGCGCCTGCCGGGCGCACCACGCCGGCCGAGGTGGAGCGAGATCTGGCCGAGCGGCGACGATGGCACTGACAGCGAGGGAGGCGCATGACCGATCGAGACGACGAGCTGGCCCAGATCGAGCGCGCCGCCGACGAGCTGGTGCCCATGCTGAGCGAGCGGCTAGCGAAGCATGGTCTCGGTGAGCTGGAGGTGCGTCTCGGCAGCCTCCGGGTCCGCGTCGCCGCGGCCGCGACGCCGAGCGCCAGCGCCCCGACGGACGGCGGACCGAGCATCGTCGCCAGCGAGGTGCCGGCACGAGGGGCCGGTCAGTCAGCCAGCCCACCGCATGCGCGTGATGGCCACCCGACGGACCCCCATGTGGCCACCACGGGCGCCCCGGCAGGCGCCCAGGGTGTCACCTCCCCGGCGGTTGGCTTCTTCGTCTACGCCGATGGGCTCGGCCCCGGCCTCCCCGTCGAGAAAGGCGACGGGCTCGGCCACGTGGAGATGCTGGGCGTACGACACGACGTGCGCGCGCCGCGGCGCGGCACGGTGCGCAACCTCGTCACCGAGGCCGGCGAACCGGTCGAGTACGGCCAGCTGCTGATCGAGCTGGAGCCCGTGGAATGAGCCTGGCGCTCCTCTTCTCACCGCAGGGTGCGCAGGCGGTGGGGATGGGACGCGAGCTGGCGGCTGCCTCCCCGGCCGCCCGCGCCGCGTTCGAGGAGGCCGATGCCGCGCTGGGCTGGGCAGCCTCGACCATCGCCTGGCAAGGCCCCGAGGACCAGCTGAACGACACGCGCCAGACGCAGCCCTGCCTGGTGGCGACCTCGCTCGCCAGTCTGGGCGCCCTCCGCGAGGCGCTTGCCGGGCGCGGCGAGCAACCGACGGTGGCGCGCGTGGCGGGCCACTCGGTGGGCGAGTATGCCGCGCTGGCGGCTGCCGGCGTGCTCTCCGCGGGGGACGCGCTGCGCCTGGTGGCGCGCCGCGGCGAGCTGATGGCCGACGCGTCGATCGACGGCGGCATGGCGGCCGTGATCGGCCTCGATCGGGATGCGGTGCAGGACGTGGTCGCGGCACTCGGGACCCCCGATGCGCTGGTCGTGGCCAACGACAATGCGCCGGGCCAGGTCGTGGTGAGCGGGAC
>JBKOZM010000015.1:0-7273 GCA_046725855.1 Chloroflexota bacterium
TCATCTCCAATCGGGGCACGGGTTTCGCGACCCTCGAGATCGAAGAAGTGGAGCTCGGACCTAATGCTGGATCCGAAGTCGGTGTTTCGTGACAGAACGAGCTCTTGGCTGGTGGGTGCCCAAGCGAATGAGGTCGCATCCCCAATGATTCGGAGCACCGATCCGTCGGCGCTCACCAGACCGATGTGTGCGTCGCACAACCTCCCGAATCCAACCGCGAAGGCGAGCCATTCCCCGTCGGGTGACCAGGCGGTGATCGCGGCATTGCCAGCGGCGCAACTCGACACAGGCTCAATGCCGAACAACAGATCGTTGACGAAGAGGTGCTCCTCCGAGCCGTCGGCCTCGATCTGCCAGATCGACGGTCGACCGCCCTCGTAGCGGATGAAGGCAATCGGCCCGTTGCTGGCTGGCCGCGCCGAAGCCGCAGCTTCGACGCTGCCGGGCATCGCGGACGTCCCAGGGATGGGTGAGAGCGTCGAACCCCCCAACTGGGAGCATCCGGCGATCAGCATCGCCGCCGACACCAATGCCACCTTCACGCAAGCCTGCATGACCCCTCCCATCATCGAAGGGTACGCCGGGTGTTACGAGGTGGAATGGCCGGAGGAGGCCGTTACACTGACGCGCGATGCGCGTCGCCATCGGCTCCGACCACGCCGGCTTCGCCCTCAAGGGCGAGCTCTGCTCGCTCCTCGACGAGCTGCGGATCGAGTACCGAGACTTCGGGACGTTCTCGACAGATCCGGTCGATTACCCGGACCTGATCGCCCCGGTGGCGCGGGCGGTGGCCCGCGGCGAGTACGAGTTCGGGGTGGTGCTCGGTGGCAGCGGCACCGGCGAGGCGATCGTGGCGAACAAGGTGCGCGGCATCCGCTGCGTACAGGCCACGAACCCGGTCGTGGCACGCCTGGCACGCGAGCACAACGACGCGAATGTCATCTCGTTTGGCGCGCGGATCGTCGGGACCGAGGTTGCCAAGGCGTGCCTGCGCGAGTTCCTGGCCAGCGAGTTCCAGGATGAGCGCCACACCGCGCGTATCGAGAAGATCGCCCACATCGAGGCCGAGGAGGCCGGCTAGGAAGGCCGATGCCGGTCGCGCTCGATGACCGCGAGCGTGAGCTCCTGTCCGGCTCGGCCGGCAATGGCGCCGCACTCGCCATGCGCCCGGACCGGGCGGAGGTATGGATCACGCAGGCCGGCGAGGTGACGGTGGGCTGAGGCGGCTATCCTCGGCCACCATGACCACGGCACCTGAGTTTCGAACACTCGTCGCTGACGATCTGGACAGCGCCGCGGCGTTGCTCGCTCAGCGCCAGGAGCGTCTGCGCGCGGTTCGACCCGAGCTGCCATCCGCGTACACGGATCCGGAGGCGTGCCGGCCCCTACTCGATGCGGTGCTGGAACAAGACGGCGCGCACGGGGTCGTGGCGGTGGGATCGGACGGCATTCAGGCCTTCCTGGTGGGCTACCCACGCCCGGAGCCCATCTGGGGCCGCGCCTGTTGGAGCCCAATCGAGGGCCAGGCCTACGGCAATGCTGCCGGCCCCGAGCTCATGCGGGACGTCTATGCGGCCTGGAGCCGCCATTTCGTGGACCGCGGCTTCTTCCGGCAGTACGTGCACGCGCCCGCGGACGACCCGGCCCTGGTCGACGCCTGGTTCACCACCGGCTTCGGCAAGATGCAGGCCCACGCGGTCCGCGACCTTGACCTGCCCGCGGTGGAGAGCCCATTCCAGCTGCGGCGGATGACGCCGGATGACCTCGATCACATCGAGCCGCTGATGGCGCTCATCTCGACTCAGCTCGTCAAGTCGCCGGCATACGCCATCAGCCTGCCGGAGCGCTACGGGCTCTATCGCCAGGACTATGCGGACGAGCTCCAGGACCCGGCCTCGCACTACTGGCTCGCCGAGGAGGACGGTCGCGCCGTCGGCCTGGCCGGCTTCGTCGAGGCCGAGCCTGGACCGATGGTGCCCGAGGGAGCCTGGGAGCTGGCCGACGCCAAGACCGCGCCTCAGGCGCGCGGCCGCGGCGTGGCCCGGGCACTGGTGGCTGCCGGCTTCGCCGAGGCGCGGGCAGCGGGTGCCAGCCACTGCATCACCGACTGGCGCACGGCCTCGCTGGCGACCCATCGGAGCTGGACGGCGCTCGGCTTCCGCCCCACCCACTTCCGCCTGCACCGCCACATCGACGAGCGGATTGCGTGGGCATCGGCTCAGCCAACGTGAGGGCGTATAGTCCAGCGCATGGGGGTGGACGCGCCGAATCGCTCGCGAACCTGGCTTCGGGCGCTGTATGTCCTGCCGATCGTCTCAGCGGCATCGCTGGGCATCCTGCTCCTGGGAGACTTGATCGCCGCGATCGAGGCCGGAGAGCACGGCGCAGACGAGGACGGTGGGCTCCATCACCTTTTCGTCTTCGACCTCGCGTGGCCGGTCTTCCTGTTCAGTGCCCCGGCCACGCTGATGTCCGGCGTGGCGGCTCTGGTGGGGAGTCGCCTGGCGCCATCGGTAGGATTCGGGCGATATGCCGCGTGGGCGCTCGGTTACGTGGCACTGGCCCTCCCCCTCCTGCTGCTCATCGGGGCGCTTGAGCTCTAGCCGCCGCGCGAGCGGCGGAGGCATCGGTCTACACTCGTCATCCCGCACGAGCACGAGGCTGGACCGATGGACTTCTGGGCGCCGCTCGAGACCGAGGACCCCGAGATCTTCGCGGTGGTGCGCGACGAAGAGGAGCGGACGCGCTCGCACCTGGAGCTGATCGCGTCGGAGAGCTATCCGTCGCTGGCCGTCCTGCAGGCGACGGGCTCGATCCTGACCGGCAAGTACGCCGAGGGCTACCCGGGCCGTCGCTACTACGGCGGCTGCGAGGTTGTCGATCGCGGCGAGGACCTGGCCCGGGAGCGCGCCAAGCAGCTCTTCGGGGCCGAGCATGCGAATGTGCAGCCGCACGCCGGGGCACAGGCCAACATGGCCGTCTACCACGCCCTGCTGGAGCGCGGCGACACGGTGTTGGGCCTCAGCCTGGACCAGGGCGGGCACCTTACTCACGGCTCGCCGGTGAACTTCTCCGGGCAGTACTACCGCTTCGTTCCGTACCACGTCGACCGCGAAACGCACCTGATCGATATGGACGAGGTGCGCTCGTTGGCGGTCGAGCATCGGCCGAAGATGATCGTGACCGGGGCGACCGCCTATCCGCGCTTCTGGGACTTCCCCGCCTTCCGCGCCATCGCGGACGAGGTCGACGCCATCCTGATGACCGATATGGCCCACTTCGCCGGCCTGGTGGCGGCCGCCGTCCATCCCTCGCCGATCCCGCACGCGCAGGTCGTCACGACCACCACCCACAAGACCCTGCGCGGCCCGCGCGGCGGGATGATCCTGTGCATCGCTGAGCACGCCAAGGCGATCGACAAGGCCGTATTCCCGGCCATCCAGGGCGGGCCGCTGGAGCACGTCATCGCGGCCAAGGCGGTGGCCTTCCGCGAGGCCATGTCGGACGAGTTCCGGCGCGACATGGAGCAGACGGTCGCGAACGCAAGCGAGCTGGCGGCCGCGCTGGCGGAGCGCGGCGCGTCGATCGTCTCCGGCGGGACCGACAACCACCTCATGCTGGTCGACGTCCGCCCGCTGGGCGTGACCGGCAAGGAGGCCGATGCCGCCCTGGGTGAGGTGCGCATCACCGTCAACAAGAACACCATCCCCTACGACCCCAACCCGCCCATGGTGGGCAGCGGGATCCGGATCGGCACGCCGGCCGTGACCGGCCGCGGGATGCGCGAGCCGGAGATGCGCGAGATCGGGGCGCTGATCGTGGATGGGATCGCGGCGCGCGGCGACGAGGCCGCGCAGGAGGGGATCCGCGAGCGAGTGGCGGCCATCGTCGATCGCTTCCCGGTGCCGGGCCTGCCGCAGACCCTTGCCGCCGCCATGGCGGGCACGGCGGTCTCAGACTAGGGCCTGCCGGACCACGATCCCGGTATACTCAGCGGCGTCCGACCGCTGTGAGTCGAACCGAATGGCACAGTTGACGCCGATCGGGCTCGTCAAGATCCTGGGTCTGGTGACCCTGATCATGGTGATCCCGATCATGGGAGGCTCGGTAGCCGGCCTGGTCCTGGATGGACTGCTGGGCACCAGCCCGCTCCTTGTGCTGATCGGTCTGGCGGGCGGAACCCTGATCGCGGCCATCGGCATCTGGCTCCTCATCCGCGCCGGCGTGCGCCGGGGCTACACCGATGGCGGTCCCGGCAATGGAACCTGACGGCAAGCCCCCGGACGAGCCGAGAGTGGCCAACCTGGGGATCGCCTTCGACCTGGGCCTGCGGTTGGGAATATCGGTCGTCATAGGCCTGGGTGGTGGCCTGCTGCTCGACAGCTGGCTACGGACCAGCTCGATCTTCACGTTGATCGGGATGGTGCTGGGCATCGGGGCAGCGATGTACACGATCTGGGACGTCGCCCGCGAGGCGATGAGGAGATAGATGCCGGAGGAACACGCGAAGCTCATCCACGTCGCCCTCAAGGCCGAGCGGCTGTTCAGCATCGGTCCGTTCGAGGTGACGAACAGCATGGTCGGGGCGGTGGTCGCCTCCGTGCTGCTGCTGGTCGCGGCCTGGTACTTCACCCGATCCTCGTCCGTGGTGCCGAACCGGATGCAGAGCCTGATCGAGCTGCCGATCGAGTTGCTGGCGGGCATCGTGGCCAGCTCGACCTCACGCTGGCGGGGCTACGTGTCGCTGGTGATCGGCCTGTTCCTGATGATCCTGGTCGCCAACTGGCTCGGGCTGCTGCCGGGGGTGGGCACCATTGGCCTGAAGGGCGAGCACGAAGGCGAGATCGTGCCGTTCGTGCGCCCCGCCGCGGCCGACCTCAACTTCACGCTGGGGCTGGCGATCATCACCTTCGTGGTCTTCGTCTGGTGGGCGATCCGGATGCACGGCGTGCTCGGATACATGAAGGAGCTGGCCGGCGAGCCGCGCATCCTGGCGCCGCTGATGTTCCCGATCCATGCGATCAGCGAGCTGAGCCGTCTCGTCAGCCTGTCCATGCGACTCTTCGGCAACGTGTTCGCCGGCGAGGTGCTGCTGGCTACCATGCTGGCGCTCACGACCGCGGCGGTCTTCGTCCTGCCGCTCGCATTCTTCGTTCCCGCCGTCTTCCTGGGCCTGGAGCTGCTGTTCGGCGCGGTCCAGGCCCTGGTCTTCGCCCTGCTCACGATGGCCTACATCACGCTGGCCATCGCCGAGCAGCAGGGCAATGGCCACGGAGCGGAGGACGACGGGCATGCCGCTGACATCGCGGATCAACATCCCGCAGCTACCCCCGCGTAAGGGCATCAAGGCCTGCCAGCCGGCAGGCACCGAACAGGAGGAACCAGACGAGTGGAAGGAAATATCGCAGCCCTCGCAGCCGGGCTGGCCATGGTCGGCGCCATTGGGCCGGGGATTGGCCTGGGCATCGGCTTCAGCAAGGCAATGGAGGCGCTGGGCCGCAACCCGGATGCCTCAGGCACGATCTTCGTCCCGTACATCCTGGGCCTGGCGCTCACCGAGGCGATCGGCATCTATTGCTTCGTCGTGGCGCTGATCCTGATCTTCGCCGCCCCCGCCTAGGTCGGCTTCCGTGTTCGAAGCATTCGGCGTCGACCTGCCCAAGCTCGCGTTCCAGGTCATCAACTTCCTGCTGCTCCTCTACCTGCTCAACCGGTTCCTCTTCAAACGCGTGTTCGCGTTCCTGGACGAGCGGCAGGCCAGGATCGCCAAGGGGCTGGAGGACGCGGAGTCGGCCGCCCGTGACCGGGAGCTGGCCCGCGCCGAGCGGGAAGTGGCGATCGACGAGGCGCGCAAGGAGGCTGCGGCCATGATCGCGCGCGCCACGAAGATCGCCGAGGACTCGCGGGCCGAGATCGTGGCGGGCGCCAAGGCCGAGGCGGAGAAGGTCACCGAGCGCGCCCGGCAAGAGATCGTGGCCGAGAAGGACAAGGCGATGGCCGAGCTGCGCACCCACGTCGCCGACCTGGCCCTGCAGGCCGCCGCCAAGCTGGTCCGCTCGGATATGAACGACACCACGCAACGGCGCCTGGTGGAGGAGTTCCTGGCCGAGGTGCCAGGCAGCGCGCCGAAGGGGAAGGAGCGCAACTAGCCCATGGCTCGACGCGAGACGGCGGCCAGGCGCTACGCGGAGGCGGCCTTCGAGATCGGCCGCGCCGACCGCAGCCTTGACGCCTGGGAGCGCGACTTGACGGCGATGGCCGGTGCGCTGCGCAACGCCGAGCTGCGCCGCCTGGTGGAGCATCCGGCGGTCGCATACGCGGCCAAGGAGCGCGTGCTGCGCCGCGTGGTCGGCGAGGGCGTCAGCGAGCTGGCGCTGAACCTGGTGCTGCTCATGGTCCGCCGCGGCCGTCCCGGCGCGATCGAGCGCATGGTCGAGCACTTTGCCGAGCTCCTCCGCCGCGAGCGCGGGATCGCCCTGGCCGAGGTGCGCAGCGCCCTGCCGCTCCCCGAGGAGCAGCGCGACGCCGTCGGCAAGCGCCTTGCGCAGCTCACCGGCGCGCAGATCGAGATGAACGAGGTGGTCGACGAGTCGCTGATCGGCGGGATCGCCGTACGCATCGGCGACACGCTCTATGACGGCAGCGTGCGGAACCGCCTCGAGCGGCTCCGGGCACGGCTGACCGCTGTCTGAAAGAGGGATACATGGCGATTCGATCCGACGAGATCACGTCGATCATCCGCAGCGAGATCAAGGGCTTTGACGAGGGCGCCGACGTCTCCGGCGTCGGCACCATCGTGGAGGTAGGCGACGGCATCGCGCAGATCTACGGGCTGTCGGGAGCGCTGGCGTCTGAGCTGCTCGAGTTCCCCGGCGGCGTGATGGGCATGGCCTTCAACCTCGAGGAGGAGACGGTCGGCGCCCTGATCCTGGGCGATTACACCGGCCTGAAGGAAGGTGACCAGGTCAAGACCACCGGTCGCGTGGTGCAGGTCCCGGTCGGCGACGCGCTCATCGGGCGCGTGGTCACTCCGCTCGGAGAGCCGATCGACGGCAAGGGACCAATCGAGACCACCAAGACCCGACCGGTCGAGAAGATCGCCCCCGGCGTGATCGTGCGGCAGCCGGTCGACACGCCGGTGCAGACCGGGATCAAGGCCATCGACTCGATGATCCCCATCGGCCGCGGACAGCGCGAGCTCATCATCGGCGACCGCCAGACCGGCAAGACGGCGATCGCGGTCGACACGATCATCAACCAGAAGGGCCAGGAC
>JBKOZM010000016.1:0-7805 GCA_046725855.1 Chloroflexota bacterium
GGCATGGGACGCTCAGTGCGCCCGACCGTCCATGAGCTCAGCGATCCCGAGGAGCCGATCCTCACTGCCTGCATCATTAGCGACGTCACCCATTGCAACGGCGGCAAGCAGCAGGTTGTCAACCCGCCAGATATCGACGATGACCGGGTTCCAGCTGTACGCCGCGCCGGTGTAGGTCACGCTTTCGTCCCCCAGGCTGGGGCTGATGCTCGACCGCGTCATGTCCCAACCGCCCGATCCGTGCTCGCTGATGAGGAAGTCGAAAGCAACCTCGGCATCGGCGGCCGTCTCGAACAGCGCGGACCAGGTCACATATCCACCGGTATCGGTGCTGTTCACGTTGGTCATCCGCGCGTCGATGAATGCGCTCTGGTCGATCGTTGGACCGCCCTCTTTCATCGGCGCCATGAGGGCCACTACCCCGAACTCGTTTCCGTCAACTTCGAGGCCAGCCGGGGCGTTGGCGTCGGTCAGGACGATGCCCGGCAGATCCGCGCGGGTGAAGAGCCGAGGGGCAGGGCTTGGCGTCGTCGGCCCGCCGATTCTGGCACCGAGCTGGAACGCGGCCACCGCGATGACGACCGCCGCGGCGACGCCGAGGACCGGCGCCGCAGACTTCAGCTTCATGATGAGTCCCTCCAGCGACGCCTGCCAGGCGCCGCGCTGTGGTGTCGTTTCGATCGCCTCGAGGGCCGACCACACGAACCGCTCTGGGGCCAGCTCGGCGCCCTCCTCGATCCACGATCGAAGGGCGTGCTCAGCGTCACGTTCGCGGTTCATGCGATCTCTCCCTTTCGGGCTGTAGGGCGGGCGTCTGCCTCGATGGCGGCGCGCAGGACACGCTTGGCGTAGTGCAGCCGGGAGCGAACCGTGCCTATCGGCAACGCGAGCGCTTCGGCGATATCGGTCAAGGACAGGTCGCGGTAGTACTGCAGGACCACGACGGCGCGTTGCTCGGCGGTGAGCTTCCGGAATGCTCGTTCGAGCTGCTCGCGGTCGGCGACGTTGACCGCCGGGTCGGCGGCAGCGTCGTCGGTGGCCAGCATGCGCAGGGTCGGGGCGCGTCGCCGCTCCCTGCGCAGCTCGTCGTGACAGGCGCGGACGAGTGCCCGATAAGCCCAGGCCTCCAGTCGGTCCGGGTCGCGCAGGCTGGGCAAGTCCCGCCAGATGCGGAGAAGAGCCACCTGCAACGCGTCGCCGGCGGCGTCGAAGTCGCGCAGGATCCGATGCGCGACGGCGAACAGATGGTCGCTCAGCGCGAAGGCAAGCGCTTGAAACGCCTGCCGATCGCCGCGTTGCGCCCGCTCCACCAGGGCACGCTCCACGTCACCCTCCGTCTGGTGGAGCTAGCGTGCTCCACTCACCCGGATGGCGTCATGGGACGCAGCTCCGGTTCAATCTGGCCCCGAGCCGCCCGCGGAGTACGATTCCTTCATGAGTGATGTCTACATCCTGTCCGCCGCCCGAACACCGATCGGCAAGTTCGGCGGCGGCCTGTCGACCGTGCCGGCCACTGAGCTCGGCGCCACCGCCATCCGCGCCGCGGTCGAGCGCGCCGGGATCGCGCCGGAATCGATCGACGAAGTCTTCATGGGGCAGGTGATCCAGGCTGGCGCCGGCCAGGCCCCGGCGCGGCAGGCGGCGCTGAAGGGTGGCCTGCCGGACACTGTCAGTGCCACGACCGTCAACAAGGTCTGCGGCTCCGGCCTCAAGGCGGTGATGCTGGGCGCCGCGTCGATCCGCGCCGGCGACGCGAAGGTGATCGTGGCCGGCGGCATGGAGAACATGAATCTGGGTCCGTACCTGCTGCCCGGCGCGCGGGCTGGCTACCGGCTGGGTGACGTGACGGCGGTCGACAGCACCGTGCACGACGGCCTGTGGTGCGCGACCTGCAACGTGCACATGGGGATCCACGCCGAGCGCGTGGCGGCCAAGCACGACGTCACCCGCCAGGCGCAGGATGAATTCGCGCTGCGCTCGCACCAGCGGGCGCTGAGCGCCATCGACGAGGGCCGCTTCCGCGACGAGATCGTGCCCGTCACGGTGGCCGGCAAGAAGGGCCCGACCACGATCGACACCGATGAGAACCCACGCTCCGACACGACGCTCGAGGCGCTGGCCCGCCTGAACCCGGCCTTTCAGCCCGAGGCCGGCACGGTCACCGCCGGCAACTCCCCGGGCATCACCGATGGCGCCGCGGCCCTGGTGCTCGCGGCGGAAGAGGCGCTCGACGGCGCCAGTCCCATGGCCCGCATCACAGGCTACGCCCAGGCTGACGTGGCCCCTGAGTGGCTCTTCGAAGCGCCGATCCACGGCGTGCGCCGCCTGCTCGAGCGCACCGGCACGAAGCTCGACGACTTCGACCTGATCGAGATCAACGAGGCCTTCGCCGCACAGGCGCTCGCCGACGGAAACGAGCTCGGCTTCGATTGGGATCGCGTCAACGTCAACGGCGGCGCGATCGCGCTGGGCCACCCGATCGGCGCGTCGGGCGCGCGCGTCCTGACCACGCTCCTCTACGAGCTTCGGCGGCGTGGCGGACGCAGGGGCCTGGCGACCCTGTGCCTGGGTGGCGGGGGAGCGGTGGCGCTGACGGTGGAGATGGTCTAGACGGACGATCGGCTCTTGGTTCGAGCGCGATTGGGTGCGCTAGAATCGGCAACCGTCCGCGGTTCGGCCAGCTTCCGCCTGGTGGGCGTGCAGAGGCGCTGGGTCGCATCTCGAACAGGAGGCATCCAGCCACCACATGGTCAGCTCGAATCCGGTTGCCGAGGCGCCGAACATCTGGGCGGTGGCCCAATCCCAGTTCGATCACGCCGCCGACCAGCTTGACCTCGACCCGGGCCTGCGTCGCGTCCTGCGGGAGCCAAAGCGGGAGCTCACCGTCAACTTCCCGGTCACCATGGATGACGGCCACGTCGAGGTCTTCACCGGCTATCGCGTCCAGCACAACCTGAGCCGGGGCCCTGCCAAGGGCGGGATCCGCTACCACCAGGACGTGACCCTCGATGAGGTCCGCGCGCTGGCGATGTGGATGACCTGGAAGTGCGCGGTCGTGAACATCCCGTACGGCGGCGGCAAGGGCGGCGTTATCGTCGACCCCAAGAAGCTGTCCAAGCGCGAGGTGGAGGGCCTGACCCGGCGCTTCACGACCGAGATCAGCCCGCTCATCGGCCCCGACCGGGACATTCCGGCGCCGGACGTGAACACGAACGCCCAGACCATGGCCTGGATCATGGACACCTTCTCGATGCACAGCGGCTACACGATCAGCAGTGTGGTGACCGGCAAGCCGATCGCCATCGGCGGCTCGCTGGGGAGAAACGAGGCAACCGCGCGCGGGGCGGTGTTCACTCTGCAGCAGTGTTCGCTGGCGGTGAAGGTTCCCCTCGTCGGCGCACGCGTCTCGGTCCAGGGATACGGCAACGCGGGCTCAATCGCGGCTGCCCTGCTTGCCGCCGAGGAATCAGTGATCGTGGCGGTCAGCGACTCATCCGGCGGCATCGCGAACCCGAAGGGCCTCGACCCGGCCAAGGTGAGCGCCTGGAAGCGGGAGCACGGCACGGTGGTCGGCTTCCCCGGCTCTGAGGAGATCAGCAACGAAGACGTGCTCGAGACCGAATGCGAGATCCTGGTGCCGGCCGCCCTGGAGAACCAGATCACGCGGCACAACGCCCCGAACATCAAAGCCAGGATAGTAGCCGAGGCCGCCAACGGACCGACCACGCCCGAGGCCGATGCCATCCTCCACGACCGCGGCATCTTCCTGATCCCCGACATCCTGTGCAATGCCGGCGGCGTCACGGTCAGCTACTTCGAGTGGGTCCAGGACATGCAGTCCTTCTTCTGGACCGAGGCGCGCATCAACCAGAGCCTCAAGGAGATCATGGATCGCGCCTTCGACTCGGTGCTCCAGATGGGCCGCCGCCACGACGTCGACATGCGGACGGCGGCGTACATGGTCGCGGTGGCGCGTGTCGCCGAGGCGACCACCCTGCGCGGCCTCTACCCGTAGAGCGGAGGAGCGATGCTCGACCACGAGGAGCGCTTCCTCTTTCGCGAGGAAATCCTGAACCTGGCCACCGCGTTGGCGGAGGCCGGGGCGCTCGACAACGTCGAGGACCTGCTGGCCGAGGTGACGACCTCGCCGCGCTTCGACTCGGATGTCTTCACGCTGGAGCGCTCCCTGCAGGTCATGCTCGGCAACCGTGCCGGCTCGACCCTGGTGGGGCTGCTGACGGTCACCCGCGAGGTGTTCGAGGAGGTGGGCGAGATCGGCGTCCCGCCGGAGGTCAACGAGCGGATCGTCAGCTGGCGGGCGCGCTTCGGGCTGGCGATCGACAACGCCCTCAACTTCCTGAACAACCCCGACGGGATCCAGGGCCACAATTTCGGGACCCAGATCTCGCACGGTGACGCCGGCACCGCCCTGCAGGGCCGGCTGACGTTGGTCCGCTACAACAACGAGCCGCAGTTCTTCATCGCCGATGCCGACATCCTGCTGGCGATCGCCGCCGACATGATGGAGCGCCTCGGCGAGCACCTGGATCCGGAGATGATCGATCCCGAGCTCCTCCAACGGCTGCGCGAGGGGGTCGACCTGATCGAGCGGCGGTCCAAGGCGCGGGGTTGAGCGCGGCGCGCCGGATCTTCCTGGCGGCCACCGGGCAGAACCGCGGCAAGACGACCACCTCGCTGGGCCTGGCCGCCGCGATCGCCGGGCGCGGGAGCCGGCTCGGCTTCCTCAAGCCAATCGGCCAGCGCTACCTGGTGGTCGAGGGCACCCGCGCGGACGAGGACGCGGTGCTCATGAAGGAGGTCTTCGACCTGCCCGATGCCCTCAATGACATGAGCCCGGTGACCCTGCCGCGCCACTTCACGACCGACTACGTGCTCGGGCGCATCGACGAGGACCTGGAGGCATCGGTCATCGAAGCCGACCGGACGATCGCCGCCGACAAGGACCTGGTCCTGATCGAGGGAACCGGGCACGCCGGCGTGGGCGCGGTGATCGGGCTCTCGAACGCGCGCGTGGCGGCGCTGCTCGACGCGCCGGTGATCATCGTCAGCGAGGGCGGTGTCGGCCGGCCTATCGACGAGATCGTCCTGAACCAGGCCCTGTTCGAGCGCCACCGGGTTCGCATCCTGGGAGCGGTCGTCAACAAGGTCGACGTCGTCGCCTCGCCACAGCTGCCGGAGATCCTGGAGCGCGGCCTGGCGCAGCACGGCATCGAGCTGCTGGGCTGCATCCCGTACAGCGACTTCCTGGCCAACCCGTCGCTGGAGCTGATCGCCACCCACCTGGACGGCGAGCTGCTGGCCGGAGAGGCGACGCCGGGTCAGACCATCGGCCGGGTGGCCATCGGTGCCATGCAGGCCGAGCACGCCGTGCCGCTGCTTCGCGACCGGACGCTGCTCATCACGCCCGGCGACCGGGAGGACCTGTTGATGGCGGCCCTGGTCGCCAACCGCACCGATCGGACGGCTGCACCGGGACCCAGGGTCATCGGAATCGTGCTGACCGGCGGCTTCCGGCCGCCGTCGCGGCTACTGGCCGCCATGCAGCGCGATGGTCTGTTCGCCTACCTGGTCGAGAACGATACGTACTCCACCGCCCAGGCCGTGAACGAGATCCTGGTCAAGACGCACCCCACCGACGTCGAGAAGATCGCCACCATCATCGACCTGGTCGGCGGGGCGCTCGACACCGAGGCCCTGCTGGCCCGCCTCTAACCGACGGCGTAGGATGCCGCCATGACCATCACGCAGACGCCCGTCGACCGGCTCCATTTCACCGGCGACGACGAGGCCGATCGGCTCCTGGCGCAGGATCCGCTGGCGCTCCTCATCGGCTTTGCCCTTGACCAGCAGGTGACCGTCCAGAAGGCCTTCAGTGGGCCGGCCGAGCTGCGGCGGCGGATCGGGCATCTGGACGCGGCGCGCATCGCAGCGATGGATCCCGACGAGCTCGCGGGCGTCTTCCGCCAGCGGCCCGCGCTGCATCGCTTCCCGGGGGCCATGGCCAAGCGCGTGCAGGCACTGTGCGCCTTCCTGGCGCGCCAGTATGGAGGCGATGCGGCCCGCGTCTGGACGGAGGCACGCGACGGCCGCGACCTTCAGGCGCGGCTCATGGCGCTGCCGTCCTTCGGCGAGATGAAGGTGCGCTCGCTGCTCGGCATCCTGGCCAAGCGCTTCCAACTGCAGCTGCCCGGCCTGGGTGAGGTGGCCCCGAAGCATCCGACCCTGGGGGACGTCGACTCACCCGAGGCGCTGGAGCGTTACCAGGCCGCCAAGCGCGCCCACAAGGCCGAGCTGCGCGCGGCGGGCCGTTCCTGACCCTGACAAGGGAAGGAGGCCGGACGTGGGCACTCGCCGGCCTCCCCGTGCGCTGCGGCCAGGCCCGGTCGTGAAACCGGGGGCCGCTGCGACGCGCGCATCATACGAAGCGCGCCCCCTCCGTCACTAGTACTTTTGCGATTGATTGAGCGGCTCGCCGGTCGATCTCAGCTCACGTCCCAGCCAAGGGGCTCGTTGTCGGCCAGCCGCGTGCGACCGATCCAGGCGGCGACCAGCGCCAGCGCGGGGCTGCTGAGGCGTTGCAGCTCGACCAGGTTGCCGGCGTCGGCGACGCTGATGTAGTCGGGCCGCGCAATTGGCTCGGCGGCGATGACGTCGGTCATGCGCGCGCGGAGCACCTCGGCCGACCGCTCGCCCGCGTCATACGCCTTCCGGGCCGCGCGCAGCGCTGCGGGCAGGCAGGCGGCGGCGTGCCGCTCTTCGATCGAGAGCTGGGCGTTGGCGCTCGACAGTGCCAGCCCGTCCGAGTCGCGCACGGTCGGGCACACCACCAGCTCGACGTTCATGAACAGGTCGCGCAGCATGCGCCGCAGGATCACCACCTGCTGGGCGTGCTTCTGACCGAGGTAGAGCCGTGCCGGCCCGACAAGGTTCACGAGCTTGAGCATGATCGTGGTCAGGCCGTCCAGGTGGCCCGGCCGTGAGGCGCCCTCGAGCTGGCGGGTCAGGCCCTCGACGGTGACACGTGTCAGGTCCTCGGGTGGATAGAGCGTGACCACCTCCGGCAGGAACACGATCTCGGCCTGCTCCCGCTCCAGCAGGGCGATGTCGCGCGACTCGTCGCGCGGCAGGCGGCTGCCCTCGTCCAGGGCCTCGAACTCGTGCGGGTTCGTGAAGCAGCTGACCACCACGCAGCCGTTCTCGGCCCTGGCGCGGCGGACGAGCGACAGCTGGCCGTCGTGCAGCATGCCCATGGTCGGCACGAAGCCGACCGCATCGCCGCCGACCCGGCGCTTCAGGACCGCGACCCGGAGGTCCGGGGCGTTGCGGATGACCTCCACGCGGCTCAGCGCCGGCGCGAGCGGGCTGGCCGCGAGGCCGATCGTGTGGCCTGCGCCTTCCGGTAGCGGTCCACGATCAGGTCCCACAGCCGCTCGGCCACCTGGCGCTTGGGCAGCATCGGCCAGTCGGTCAGGGCGCCCTCCACGCCGAACACGGTCACCTTGTTCTCGTCCGAGCCGACAGCGTCGAATGGCCCGCCCACCACGTTGCCCACGATCAGGTCGAGCCCCTTGTCGCGCAGCTTGCCGGTGGCATTCACCTCCAGGTCGTCGCTCTCCGCCGCGAAGCCGATGAGAAACGGTCGCACGTCGTCCGGCATCTCGCCGACCTCGGCCACGATGTCCGGGTTGGGGAGCAGCTCGACCTGCAGCCCCGTGCCCTCGCGCTTGATCTTGGTGGACGAGGCGCGCTTGGGGGCGAAATCGGCGACCGCGGCGGCCATGACC
>JBKOZM010000017.1:0-3694 GCA_046725855.1 Chloroflexota bacterium
GCTTGGCCAGGCGTACGACCGGCTCGAGTACCTCCACGAACATCGCGGCCAGATCCTTGGCATCCCGTCCGGACTATCGCAGTTGGATACCCTGCTCGGCGGATTCCAGCCGTCTGACCTGATCATCCTCGCCGCGCGACCAAGCGTCGGAAAGACAAGCCTGGCGCTGAATATCGCGCAGCATGCCGCCGTCCGGGAGGCGAAGAAGGTCGGCGTCTTTTCCCTGGAGATGAGCAAGGAGCAGCTGGCGCTGCGCCTCCTGTCGGCCGAGAGCGGCATCAACCCGCGGCCGCTGCAGACTGGCTTCGTCGACGAGACGGACTGGTCGAAGATCGCCCAGGTCATGAACGACATGCATGCCGCGCCGATGTGGATCGACGACTCGCCGATCCTGACCGTCATGGAGCTGCGGACCAAGGCGCGTCGCCTTGAGGCGGAGCAGCGCGGCCTGGACCTGATCATCGTCGACTACCTGCAGCTGATGCAGGGGTCGCTGCAGCAGAAGGAGGCGAACCGCGTCCAGGAGGTGAGCGAGATCAGTCGCGGCCTGAAGCAGCTCGCCCGCGAGCTGAAGGTGCCGGTCATCGCCCTCTCACAGCTGTCCCGTGGCGTCGAGCAGCGCGGGACGCAGGAGCCGCGGCTCTCGGACCTGAGGGAGTCGGGCTCGATCGAGCAGGACGCCGACGTCGTGATCTTCCTGTACCGCGACGGCGAGCAGAATCCCGAATCCGAGGTGGAGCTGGTCAAGGCGAAGGTGGCCAAGCACCGCAACGGGCCGATCGGCGAAGTGCCGCTCCAGTTCAGGAAGTCGAACACCCGCTTCTACACGATGACCCGCGAGGTCGAGGTGCAGGCGTACTGACCGCTACCGGACAGGTGATCGGTCAACTGTTAAGGACTGTCTATACACCTGCGGAATCCGTGTGTATAGTCGCTCGCTGAAACGTCCGGCCCACTGCTCTCACCCCAAACCTGTCGCACGCAACCAGCCCAGGCAGGGGAACAAGCAAACCGTCCAAGGCCCCGGTCCGGGCGTGCGAACAGGAGGCACAGGGAAGGGTGTACGCCGACAAGACCATCCGCTGCCGAGACTGCGGGATGGACTTCGTCTTCTCCGCCGGCGAGCAGCAGTTCTACGCCGAGAAGGGGCTGGTCAACGAGCCCCAGCGCTGTCAGAGCTGCCGCGCCGTCGCCAAGCAGAACCGCGCGCTGGGGATCGGTTCGGGGGGTGGATCAGGCCAGCGCGAGATGCACGCCGCGGTCTGCGCCGAGTGCGGGGGACAGGCACTGGTGCCGTTCCTGCCGCGCAACGACCGGCCGGTCTACTGCTCCAGCTGCTTCGACAAGGTGCGCGCCACCCGCGCCTAGCGGAATCCTCGCGCCAAACCATATCGAGCGAGCGCCGCCGCCGAGGCGGCGCTTTCGTTTGTCGCGCTACCATGACCCCCTCCCAGCAGCCGAGGTCGAGGGCGCCGCGCCATGTCCGTCATCGCCGTCGTCGGCGCCCAGTGGGGCGACGAGGGGAAGGGTCGGGTGGTCGACTACCTGGCCCATGACGCGGACCTGGTCATCCGCTACGGCGGCGGCAATAACGCCGGCCACACGGTCATCAATCCGCACGGCCACTTCAAGCTGCACCTGATCCCGTCGGGGATCTTCCATCCCGGCACCCGCAACCTGCTCGGCAACGGGGTCGTAATCAATCCGCCGGCGCTCGTGCAGGAGCTGGACGGACTGGCGGCCGCCGGCTTCGACTGCGCCAACCTGTTTATCGCCGACCGCGCGCACCTGGTGATGCCGCACCACGTACTCATCGACCAGCTCGAGGAGCGCGAGCGCGGCACGGCCAAGCTGGGGACGACCAGCCGCGGCATCGGGCCGGCCTACGTCGACAAGGTGGCGCGCCGCGGCATCCGGGTGGTCGACCTGATGGAGCCCGATGGATTCCGGTCGCGCCTGCACGTGGCGCTGCAGCGGGCTCGCCGGATCGTGGAGGGCTACTTCGGGGCGGGCGGCGAGGCCGACGAGCTGCGGGATGCGATCCACGAGGCGCTGGACGAGGAGCGCGTCGCGGACGCCTACCTGGCCGCCGCGGAGCGCCTCCGGCCCCACGTCGTCGACGGCGCGGCCCTGGTCGACGCCGCGCTGGCGGCGAGCGAGCGGATCCTGCTGGAGGGCCAGCTCGGGACGATGCGCGACATCGACTGGGGCACCTACCCGTACGTCACCTCGTCGTCGCCCATCCCCGGCGGCGCGAGCCTGGGCGCCGGACTGCCGGC
Organism: Chloroflexota bacterium; assembly: GCA_046725855.1. Lineage (GTDB taxonomy): Bacteria > Chloroflexota > Limnocylindria > QHBO01 > QHBO01 > DASQFY01. Next base: position 2,280 of record JBKOZM010000017.1, read on the forward strand.
CGTGGCCATCGATCGCGTGCTGGGCGTGGCCAAGGCCTACACCACGGCCGTCGGCGCCGGCCCCCTGCCGACCGAGCTCGACGGTGCCGAGGGCGAGACGCTGCGCGAGCGGGGCGCGGAATACGGCACCTCCACGGGGCGCGCCCGGCGCTGCGGTTGGTACGACGCGGTGGCGGTCCGCTTCAGCGTCCGGCTGGCCGGCTACTCGAGCATCGCGTTGACCAAGCTGGACGTCCTCGACGCCGCGGAGCGGCTGCAGGTGTGCGTGGCCTACCGCGACCCAGAGACCTCGACCGAATGGACGACGGTGCCGGCCTCGCCATCGGTCTACCAGCGGCTGGAGCCCGTCTACGAGGACCTGCCCGGATGGCAGACCGATACGACCGGCTGCCGCAGCTGGGACCAGCTGCCGGCGGCAGCGCGAGCCTACGTCGAGCGGCTCGAGGCCCTGGCGGGCGTGCCGATTAGCCACGTGAGCGTTGGGCCAGAGCGCGCCCAGATGATCGTGAGGAGTTGATGGCGCGAGGGACCACGAGCGCCGCCGGCTTCGCAACGGACGGCGCCCGCGGCCCCTCGCACCCCCAACTTCGTCACGTGGGGGCGATCTGCCTGGTGGTCGTTGCGTTGGTGGGCGGGTGCGGGCCGGCGGTGCCGTCTGGGTCCAGGATCGTGCCCCTCGACGGGGTTGGCCTGCGGCTGACACTGCCGCCTGGTTGGGAGGAGATCCGATCTTCCGAGGTCTCATACGGACCAGTAGCCACGCTCTTCTACCTTTCGAACCAAGAGCTCCATCAGGATTGCCACACCACCACCGACTCGCAAGTGTGCGAGGCACCTGTCGACGGTCTCGTCGATGGCGGCGTGCTGGTGCGGTGGCTGAGCGCCCAGTGCGCAGGCGTCGGATGTGAGCTTCCGGATGGTGAGCGGTTGCTGGTTGGTGGTCGCGAAGCAGCACGCGGATCGGATACCGGCGCGTGCGACCCGATTGGCGCGACCGATGAGTGGGTCTATGCGGTCACCGTTACGCCGCAGCGCCTGGACTGGATCCTGGTCTGCGCCCGTTCGCCAGCTGACCGCGAGCGCGCGGAGCTGGCGTCCATCCTCGGTGGCATCCAGTGGCGCACACCCTGAGAGTCAGCCGCCGAGCGTTCGTTCCAGGAAGTCGTTCAGCCAGGTGCCGTAGTCGTCCGGACAAACGTCATTCGTCTGGCCGTGGTTCGCCCCGGGGCAGAGATGCAGCTCCACCGGTACGCCGGCGGCCTCGGCGGCGTCAGACATCCGAGTTGCACCCGGAGTCGGAGCGTCCGTGTCGCTCCCCCCATGGATGAGCAGCACCGGACGGCTGCCCATCTCGACGATTGCGTCGATCGGGTCGGCGCCCAGCACCCACGCGCCAGTGCGCACCCACGTGCCCA
>JBKOZM010000018.1:0-4497 GCA_046725855.1 Chloroflexota bacterium
GATGCGGAGCTCGACCGCATGCAGCAGCAGCTGAACCGGATCCTGGAAGCCATCGGTCGCCTGCAATCGGTTGACACCAGCCAGATCGGTCCAACAGCGCAGGTGATTGCCCTCGAGAACGTGATGCGCGACGACGTGGCGCGGCCCGGCATCGGCCGCGAAGCGGGTCTGGCCAACGCCCCGCTGCGGGAGGGCGCCCACCTCCGGGTGCCGGTCGTGTGTGAGGAGGGCCGGTGAACGAGCTTCCGCTGGCCGACCGCACCATCGGCGAGGTTGGGGACCTGCTGCGCCGTCGCGACGTGAGCTCGCGGGACCTCACCGAGGCCTGCCTGACCCGCATCGAGCGCGACGGGGAGCGGCTCAACAGCTACCTGGCGGTGGGTAAGGAACGAGCGCTGACCGCGGCGGACGCTGCCGATCGCGCGCTGGCCGAGGGCCGGGGCGACGACCAGCCGCTGCTCGGCATCCCATACGCCCTGAAGGACATCTTCGTGACGCGGGCCCTCGACGACGCCGGTCAGCCCGATGGCGGCCTGCCTACCACCGCGGGCTCGCGCATCCTGGAGGGCTACCGCTCGCCGTACGCCGGCGACGCCGAGGAGCGGCTGACCGCGGCCGGCGCGATCCTGCTCGGCAAGACGAACTGCGACGAGTTCGCCATGGGCTCCAGCAACGAGAACAGCGCCTACGGGCCGGTCCACAACCCGTGGGACGAGTCCACCGTTCCGGGCGGCTCCTCCGGCGGCTCGTCGGCGGCGGTCGCGGCCGGGCAGGCGTACTTCGCCACCGGCACGGACACCGGGGGCAGCATCCGGCAACCGGCCTCGCTGACGGGAGTCATCGGTCTCAAGCCTACGTACGGCCGGGTGAGCCGTTACGGGATGGTCGCCTTCGCCTCGAGCCTCGACCAGTGCGGCCCGTTCACGCGCAGCGTGCGCGACTGTGCGGTGGTGCTGGGCGCGCTGGCTGGCCATGACCCGCGGGACTCGACCAGCGTCGACCTGCCGGTGCCGGACTACGTGGCCGCGCTCACCGGGGAGGTGCGCAGCCTGCGCCTGGGCGTGCCGCGCGAGTACTTCGTGGCCGGCATGGAGCGGGGGGTGGAGGGCGCGGTCCGTGCCGCAGTAGCCACGCTGGAGGGGCTGGGGGCTGAGATCGTCGAGGTGTCGCTGCCGTCGACCGAGATGGGGCTGGCGACCTACTACATCATCGCGCCAGCTGAGGCGAGCGCCAACCTGGCGCGCTACGACGGCGTGAAATACGGCTACAGCGCCGGCGAAGAGGTGCTGCTGGACAACTACCTGCGCACCCGCGGCGACGGCTTCGGGCCGGAGGTCAAGCGCCGGATCATGCTCGGCACCTACGCGCTGTCGGCGGGCTACTACGACGCCTACTACGTGAAGGCCCAGCAGGTCCGCACGCTCATCAAGGACGAATTCGACACGGTCCTGACCGATGTCGACGCCCTGCTGGCACCCACCTCGCCATCGGTCGCGTTCAAGATCGGGGCCAAGACCGAGGACCCGCTGCTGATGTACCTGAACGACGCCTGCACCTTGCCGGTGAACATCGCCGGCCTGCCCGGCATCTCCGTGCCCTGCGGACTGGCCGACGGGCTGCCGGTTGGGCTGCAGGTCATCGGGCGCGCCTTCGACGAGGCCACCATCCTGCGCGTGGCCGACGCATACGAGCGCGCGGCCGGCTTCGCCGAGCTCCGGCCACCGACCGCCCACGACTGACCCGGGCTCCGGGGAGGTGCGTGTTTGCCAAATTCACACCCTGTGCACGCGATGCTGGCTGATGGCCGCCAACTCCTGCCAGGTGGTCATGGGATGTGAATCTGGCTTGTTCTGGCGGTCCTATGGTCACCCGATGTGAATTTGGCAACCGCGGCGGTCTGCCTCCTGTCTCGTGGTCAAGGGGTGTGAATCTGGCAACACACCGGGCGACCAAGCCGCGCGACTACACTCCTACCGATGCCCGAAGTCAGCCACGTGCACCTCGTCGCGCCGGAGCAGGCCAGCCTGAACCGATGGCTCCGCGAGGGCGGCGCGCAGCTCTTTCCGCAGTGGCTCTCCGCGGATCCCGGCCCTGAGCCGCGCATCGCCTGGTGGGGCATCCGCGGCGAGATCGACGTGCCGGACGTTCCGGACGACCCGGCGCACGCCGGGCTCTTCCCGAGGGCGTTCGACGACTGGACGGAGTCGCCGCGCGGCCTGATCCTGGCGACCCTCGACGCCGACCGCGCCGCGGCCGACCTGGAGCCCGCCCTGGGCGCTGACGAGTGGCGGGACGCCGGCGAGGATGCCGTCCTGGGCGCCCGCTGCCGGCGCCGGCAACTGGGCCGCGCCACCCTGGTGCTCGCCGAGCCGGCGACCGAGGGCTACGTCGCCGCCTGCATCGCCCAGTTCGGCGAGGGGCCGGTGGCGGTCGCGCTGGACGGGACGACGGCCGCCGGGCGGGCCGTGACCAGCAACCCGGTGACGGATGGGCCGGCCACCTGGGTGCACCTCGGCCCAAAGGCCGCGCCCTACCTCCTCTTCCTGCCTGCCCGATGACGCCCAAGGACCAGGAGGAGCACGAGCGCGCCGTCCGCGACTGGTGGGCAGCCCGCGACGAGCGCCTCCGCAATCCCGACGGGTGGCTGACGCTGGTCGGCCTGCACTGGCTGGCGGAGGGGGAGAATCGATTCGGGAGCGAGCCCGCCAACGAGATCGTGCTGCGCGGCGACGACGTGCCCGCACTGGCCGGCTCCCTGTTGCTGGCCGATGGTGCGGTGCACCTGAACGGGCAGCAGCTGCGCGACGACACCAGCGGCGAGCCCACGGTCATCGACCTCGGCACGCTGCGGATGTACGTCATCCGCCGCGGGCAGCGGTTCGCCCTGCGGGTCCGCGACCGTGCCTCGCCCGCGCTGGACGCCTTCCAGGGGATGCGCCACTTTCCGCTTGACCACGAGTGGCGGGTGACGGCGCGCCTCGAGCCGGCCGCGGCGGGGAAGGAGCTCGAGATCGTCGACGTGACCGGTGCCGTCAGCCGTGAGCCCACGCCAGGCGCGATCGCGTTCGAGCGGGGCGACACGACCTGGCGCCTCGACTCGCTGCCGGGCGACGAGGAAGGCACGCTCTGGCTGCTGTTCGGGGACGAGACGAACGGAGCCGAGACCTACGGTGGCGGACGGATGCTCTACACCGAGGCGGTACAGCCGGACGGCAGCGTGGTCGTCGACTTCAACCTGGCCTACAACCCGCCCTGCGTCTTCTCGCCGTACGCGACCTGCCCGCTGCCGCCGCCGCAGAATCGGCTGCCGCTGCGGATCGAGGCGGGGGAGCTCGCCTACGAGGCGAGCCACTAGGCGTCAGCCCTCGGCGCGGAGCTCCTCCAGGTCGAGCTCCCGTTCCACGAGCCGCATGGCCTCGTCGCTGATCACGCCTCGATCGCGCAGGTCGATCACCGCCACCCGCTGCGCGTCGATCACCGCACTCCGGATCGCGGCATGCTCGATCTGCTCCTGGTCCATCGGCACGTCGCCCGCCTCGTGGTCGTGCTCCAGGTGCTCGGTCGTGTGCTGGAACCGGCTCCGCATCTGGTCGATCAGCTCCAGGTGCCCAGGCCACTCCTCGGCCAGCCCGTCCAGGCGCTCCAGCGCGGCCTGGACCGATGCCTCCCTGGCGTGGAGCTGCTCGTGGGCCGCCGTGCCCTCGTCGCCGATCCCCAGTCGCCGGATCAGGAAGGGCAGCGTCAGGCCCTGGCCGACCAGGGTGGCCAGGATCACGGCGAAGGCGAGGAAGAGGATCAGGTCGCGGCCGGGGAACGCGATGGGCAGCGCCAGCGCGGCGGCCAGTGACACAACGCCCCGCATCCCCGCCCAGCCGAGCACCAGCACGACCTTGGGCGACGGCGCCGGGTCACGGGCCGCAAGTCCGGGAATGAGCCAACGCGGCAGGTACGTGGCCGGGAAGACCAATGCCAGGCGGACCAGGATCACGACGCCGCAGACGGCGACTGCCAACATCGCCAGCTCGGCGGCGGAACGGTCCGCTCGCAGCGACTCCAGGATCGCCGGCAGCTGGAGGCCGATCAGGATGAAGACCAGGCCGTTCAGCGTGAAGATCAGCATCTGCCACACGCCGGACGCCAGCACCCGCAGGTCCGAGCCGAAGACGCGGGGCGCGGCACGCCCCAGCACGATGCCCGCGGTCACCACCGCCAGCACGCCCGAGACGGGGATGGGCAGCGCCCCCGCCGCGATCCAGGTCGCGAACGGGACCAGGATGGAGACGATGACTCCCACCGGCGGATCGCTGATGCGCCGTTCCAGCTCGATCGCCAGCCAGCCTGCGACGAGACCGATGACGATCCCTCCCAGGCTGACGAACACGAACTCGAGGGCGCCCTGACTGGGCGAGAAGATACCGCTGCGAGCGGCCTCCAGCGCCAGGCCGTAGAGGACGAGGGCGGTGGCGTCGTTGATGAGGCTCTCGCCCTCGAGGATGA
>JBKOZM010000019.1:0-4160 GCA_046725855.1 Chloroflexota bacterium
GTAAAGGGGTTGGGCCACCGGCGCTCCTGTTGTCGGGCGGCGGCGCAAGCGTCAGCGCTTGATCCGGCCTCGCTCGAAGTCCCGATGGTACAGGCTGGCGGTCGGGTCGCGCTGCCCGCGGTACTTGCTGCCGATGCTGGCGTCCCCGTAGCCGACCTCGACCGGGCTCGACAGGCGCTGGAAGCTGATCTGGCCGATCTTCATGCCGTCGTACAGGGTGATCGGCAGGTTCGCCACGTTCGAGAGCTCCAGGGTCAGGTTGCCCTCCCAGCCGGGGTCGACATAGCCCGCGGTCGAGTGGATGAGCAGGCCGAGCCTCCCTAAAGAACTTTTCCCCTCTAGCCTCGCCACGAGGTCGTTCGGCAGCTCGACCCGCTCGAGCGTGGAGCCGAGCACGAACTCGCCGGGGTGCAGGATGAACGGCTCGTCGTCGCTGATCTCGACCAGCTCGGTCAGCTCGGGCTGCTCCTCGCGGACGTCGATGTACGGGTAGCGGCTGTTGCGGAAGACGCGGAAGCGGCGGTCGAGGTGCAGGTCGACGCTCGACGGCTGCACCGCCTCGGGGATGAACGGGTCGATGACGATCCGGCGGGCCTCGATCTCGGCCCGGATGTCGCGATCAGAGAGGACCACTACTCCGGGCGCTCCTCCGACGTCGCGCGCTGGCGCATGAGCCGATCCACCTCTCGCTTCAGCGTCGAGATGTCCTCGTAGCTGTGATAGACCGATGCGAACCGGATGTACGCCAGCTGGTCGATGTCGCGCAGCGCCTCGGTGGCCAGGCGACCGATCTCCTTGCTGGTGACCTCCGGCTGGCCGCGCGCCCGCAGCAGGCTCTCGATGTCGTCCACCGCCTGCTCGGCGCGCGCGATCGTGACCGGCCGCTTCTCGAGCGCGCGCAGCAGTCCGCCCAGCAGCTTGGTGCGGTCGAAGTCCTGGCGCGAGCCGTCGCGCTTGATGACGGTCAGGCGCGCACCCTCCGGCCGCTCATAGGTCGTGAACCGATACGAGCACGCCTCGCATTCCCGGCGGCGCCGGATGGTGCTCCCAGCCTCCAGGTCACGCGAGTCGATGACGCGGGTCGCGGCCTCGTTGCAACGTGGACAGCGCATCCAGGCTCCCTGCTTCGTGCGAACTACACCAGTGGTGGTACCGATGCACAGGATACCACAAGATATGGGTAGCCTGGGCGCTTCAACTACGCGCGCGCCGGGGTCCCGGCCGCGGCAAAGTCGGCCCGCAGCCGCTCCTCTGCGCCGGGTCCGGGACGGGGGCGCAGCCGGTCCAGGCCCAACAACGCGGCGCCAAGGACAGGCGGCTGGCGGAGCGTGACGAGCCGCGCAAGGGGCGCGACCCGGTGGATGCCGGCCGTCAGCCGCTCGAGGAACGCCTCGTCGTGGTTCAGGAACATGCCGCCGGCGAGCACCACCTCGAACTCCCGGCGCGCGATCCCGACCCGGCGGATCATGGCCACCGCCATCGTCACCAGCTCGTCGGCCATCCTGTCGATGAGCTCGCGCGCCACGGCATCACCTGCGCCGGCGGCCGCGAAGACGATGGGTGCCAGCTCGCGGACTCGCTCCTCGTCGATGCGGCCGTCGTACATCGCGCGCGTCACCGCCGCGGGGCGCGCAAGGTGGAAGTGCGCCGGCACCAGCCGCTCGAGCGTGGTCCGTGCCCCGCGGCCGTCGCGCGCCCGGACCGCCGCGCCCAGCGCCCCCATGCCGAGGTCGCGCCCGCCCCCGGCATCACCGGAGATGGGCCCGAGCGCCGCCAACCGCGCGCTGCGACCGGTCGGCCCGATCGCCGCCGCGTTCACGCCGGCCCCGCAGATCAGCACCACGCCCCAGCCACGCTCGGTCCCTGCCCGCAACGGAGCCCGCGTGTCGTTCAGGACCTCAGTCCGTTTCGCCAATCCGGACTGGCCGAGGGCGGTGCGCAGCAGCGCGACCTCGCGCGGAAAGTCGGCGCCGGCCACGCAGTAGAGACCCATCTCGGCGATCGGCTCCCCCTCCGCCACTTCCAGGCCGGCGCGCTGCGCGGCCACATCGACCAGCGCGCCTAAGCGCGCCATCCCCTCGCGCAGGCCGACAGCCTGATGCGAGACAGTCGCCCCACGGACTGCGGCGAGCAGGCCTCCATCGCGCGCGATCAGCGCCACATCCGCCTTCGAGTTGCCGCCATCCACCGCCAGCACGGCGGCCGGCGGTCGCCTCACCGCGCGGCGACGGCGTCGGCGTCGCTCGGCCGCGGCTCCGCGATGGGCGCCAGGCCGTCGGGCAGATCCAGCTCGTCGACCCCCACGAAGCTGTAGCCAGCCTCACCCAGCTCGCGCAGGATCGCCGGCAGCGCGGGCGCGACCGGACGCGGCCAGGTGTGGAGCAGCACGATCGCGCCGTCGCCATGGGCCAGCGTCCCGTCGACCGCGCTCCGCAGCACCTCGTCCGTGGTGCGCTCCGGCTCCCACTCGAAACACTCGACGTGCCAGCCCACGTGCCGGTAGCGGAGCCCAGCCAGGGCGGCGACCAGGTCGGCGCGATCGGCGCCGCTGCCGAACGGAGCGCGGAACCAGGGCCGCGGGTCGTGGCCGGTCGTGGCGCGAATGACGGCTTCCGAGTCCCGCACGTCCTGAGGTAGGCCCTCGTCGCTGAACAGCGGCAGGCGAGCGTGGTAGTGGGAGTGGTTTCCGATCAGGTGCTCGCCGGCGGCGATCGCCTGGGCGAGCTCCGGAAAGGCCTCCACCCATCGGCCCTGCAGGAAGAAGGTCCCTCGCGCCCCGGCATCAGCCAGCGTCTCGAGGATGGTCGGCGTCCGATCGCCGTCGTTCGGCCGGTCGGGATGCTCGGCGTCAAAGGTCAGTGCCACCCGCAGCGGTTCGCTCACTTCTCGACTCCGGTGATGACGATCCCGCGCATGAAGGCACGCTGGGCGAGGAAGAACACGATCATCGGGATGATCAGGGTCATGAGCGTCGCGGCCTGCACCAGCTCCGGGCTGCTGCTGTAGAGGCTGTTGAAGCGCGTCAGCCCCAGGGCGATCGGTTGGAGATCCGGCTTCGAGCTGAGATAGAGGAGCGGCTCGAAGTACAGGTTCCAGGTGTAGACGACGTGGAATACGGCGACGGCAATGATGACCGGCCATGCCTGCGGCACGATGACGGAGGTGAGGATCCTGAATGGACCGGCACCGTCGATCTTGGCTGCGTCGTCGAGCTCCCCGGGGAGGGTCATGAAGTACTGGCGCAGCAGGAACACGTCGTACGCGTTGGCGAAGAACGCCGGCACCAGGATGGGCAGCCAGGTCCCGACCCAGCCCAGCTTGACGAAGATGGTGTAGGTCGGGATGAGGGTCACCGCGGCCGGCAGGAAGATGGTCGACAGCAGCAGCAGGAAGAGAAGGCCCCGGCCGCGGAAGCGGAACCGCGCGAAGCCGTACGCCACCAGCACGCACGAGAGCAGCGTGCCGATGGTGCCGATCACCGCCATGGCGACCGTGTTGAACAGCAGGCGCGGGAACTCGATGGTCTCCCAGACCTCGACGAAATTGCCCCATTTCGGCGCGAGCTGCCAGGACTGGTCGAGCGCGCGCCACGAGCCCTGCCAGGTGATGAGCCCGGCATCTGGATTGGCCGGGTCCACGAACTGGCTCTCCTGGCGGCCCTTGTCGACGAGGGCGAGGTCGCGCAACTCGCCGTCGATCGGCACCTGGTAGACGTCGTATTCCCGGCCGTCGTACTCAAAGGTCGCCGGGCTCGCCGGCCAAATTGGTGAGTTCGCCTGCGAGAGCTGCTCGCTGGACTTGAGGGCGGTGGCGAAGGTCCGGAGCATCGGCGAAAGGAAGGCAGCCAGCGCCAGGACCGCGACGAAGGTGATCGCGAAGGACCACAACGTTGGTGCCTGGGGCCGACCGCGCCGCCAAATCCGCTCGGTGTCGACAGTCGGGATTGGCGGGGCTCCGACGACCTGCGTCTCGGTGGCCATGCTATTTCGTCTCGCCCGCGTAGTAGACCCAGTACCGCGCGCTCCAGAAGAGCAGCAGGGTGATCACCAGGATCACCACGAACAGGAACCACGCCAGCGTGGCGCCGAAGGACATGTTCTGGAATGTGAAGAACGTCTTGTAGAGGTACACATTGAAAAGGAGCGTGGCATCTCCAGGGC
>JBKOZM010000020.1:0-4226 GCA_046725855.1 Chloroflexota bacterium
CCCCGGACGAACGTCACGGGCGGCGGGGGGTACGTCGGCATGAGCAGGCTGGATCCGACGGACGAAACGGTCGTCATGCTGGTCCCCCAGAGGTGTCGGGCACCTTGTCGGTGATCATCGTGCCGATGCCGGCGTCGGTGAAGAGCTCGAGGAGCAGCACGTGGGGGACCCTTCCGTCGAGGATGTGGGCGCGGCCGACCCCGCCCCGCACGGCAGCGATGCAGGACTCGACCTTGGGGATCATCCCACCGGTCAACCGCCCGTCGTCGATCATCGCCTGCAGCTCGGTCGCCGTCGTGTGGCTGACCAGGCTCGTGGGGTCGTCGACGTCGGCCAGCAGGCCCGCCACGTCGGTCAGGAACACCGCCTTTTCGGCAGCCAGCGCCTCCGCGAGCGCGCCGGCCACCGTGTCGGCGTTGATGTTGTAGGCCTGGCCCGACGGGTCGGACCCGATCGTCGACACGACCGGTATCAGGTCCTCGGCGAGCAGCCGTTCGAGGATGGCGGGGTTGACCGAACGCACGTCGCCGACATAGCCGAGGTCGGGGTTGCGGGCCCCGGCGAGGATCAGCCCTGCGTCCTCGCCGGACAGGCCCACCGCCAGCGGGCCGTGCACGTTGATGGCCGAGACGATGTCGCGGTTGACCTTGCCGACGAGCACCATGCGGGCAATGTCGACCGTCTCGGCGTCGGTGACCCGCAGGCCGTCGCGGAACTCGGGCTCCTTGCCCAGCCGCGCCATCAGCTCGGTGATCTGCGGTCCGCCGCCGTGCACGACCACCGGCCGCAGTCCCACGGCCCGTAGCAGCACGACGTCGTCGGCGACGGCGCGCCCGAGCCCGGGGTCGACCATGGCGCTGCCGCCGTACTTCACGACCACGACCGCGCCCCGGAATCGCTGGATGTACGGCAGCGCCTCGAGCAGCACCGCCACCCGCTCGGCGGCACCGTCGACCGGCGCGTCGGTGATGGCGTGGACCTCGACGCTCACGACGTGCCCCGGTTCTCGTCGATGTAGCCGTAGGTGAGGTCGTTGGTGAGCACCCGGGCTTCCCCCTCGCCGACGGCCAGGTCGCAGTGCAGCTCCAGGTACTCCCCCGCCATGTGGGCCGCCACGGCGCCGGCGTCGTGCTCGACGGCCACGCAGCCCCGGCTCACCACCGTCCCGCCGTAGGCGATGGACAACCCGGTCGGATCGAGCTTGACGCCCGCCGTACCCAGGTCGCTCGCCACCCGTCCCCAGTACGGGTCGCCGCCGAACCACGAGCACTTGACCAGCTGGCTCTCCGCCACCTTGCGCGCCGCCTGGTGGGCCTCGTCGTCGGACGCCGCGCCGGTCAGCCGCACCTTCACCAGCTTGGTGTGCCCCTCGGCGTCGCCGACCAGCTGGGTGGCGAGGTCGAGACAGGCGGCGGCGACGGCCGCGGCCAGCGCGGCCGGGTCGGCGGGTGGACCGGATCGCCCGCTGGCCAGCAGGATCACCGTGTCGTTGGTGGAGGTGCAGCCGTCGACGGTGACGGCGTTGAAGCTGTCGGCGACCCCGGCGCGGAGGACGCGGTCGAGCGTGGGCGGGTCGACCTCGGCGTCGGTGGTGAGGACGGCGAGCATCGTGGCGAGGTTGGGCGCCAGCATCGCCGCCCCCTTGGCCATCCCGCCGACGACGAACCCCTCGCCCCGCATCAGGGTCTCCTTGCGGCGGGTGTCGGTGGTCATGATCGCCTCGGCGGCGGCGGTGCCGTGGACCGGATCGCCGCCGCGCTCGGCCACCAGCCGCGGCACGCCGGTGGCGATCACGCCCATGGGCAGAGGCAGGCCGATCAGTCCGGTGGCGCACACCAGCACCGACTCGGGCGCGCAGCCCAACCCGTCGGCGGTGAGCGCGCACATCCGCTCGGCGTCGAGCTCGCCCTGCTCGCCGGTGGCGGCGTTGGCGTTGCCGCTCGAGAGCAGCACCGCGGCCGCCCGGCCCCCCGTGGCCGCCAGGTGCCGCCGGCTCACGGTCACGGGCGCGGCCACCACGACGTTCTGCGTGAACACGCCGGCGGCCGCCACCGGGGCCCCGTCGGCGCTCGCCACCAACGCCAGGTCCGGGTCGCCGGACGGCTTGATGCCGCAGGCCACCCCACTGGCCACGAACCCGTCGGCCGCAACCACGCTCACGGAAAGACGCCGACTGTCGGGAGGCCGGTGGCCTCGGGCAGGCCGAGCATCAGGTTGGCGCACTGGACGGCCTGGCCGGAGGCCCCCTTTACCAGGTTGTCGAGCGCGGCGATGGCCACCACCCAGCCGGTGCGGCCGTCGGCCAGGGCGGTGACGTGCGCGCTGTTGGAGCCGAGCGTTGCCTTGGTCGAGGGCGACGCGTCGGTCACCACCACGAACGGCTCGCCGTCCCAGGCGGCGCGCACGGCATCCATCACGTCGTCGGTGGTGGTGTGGCGGCGCGCCGGGCGGGCGTAGCAAGTGGCGAGGATCCCCCGGTTCATCGGCGCCAGGTGGGGCGTAAACAGCACCTGGGCGTCGGTTCCTCCTGCGGCGACGCGGCTCAGGCCCTGCTCGATCTCGGGGGTGTGCCGGTGGGTGAGCAGGCCGTAGGCCGTGAAGTCCTCGTCGACCGTGCAGAACGCGGTCGTGGCCTTCGGCGGCCGGCCGGCGCCCGACACCCCGCTGGCGGCATCGACCACGATGCCCGTCGGCTCCACCAGCCCCGACCGCACCAGCGGCGCCAGCGCCAGCACCGCCGCCGTGACATAGCAACCGGGCGCCGCCACGCGGGCGGCGCCGGCAATCTCGCCGCGGAACAGCTCGGGCAGGCCGTAGGCGAAGTCGTCGAGGAGGTCGGGCCGGCCGTGCTCGTCGCCGTACCACACCGGGTAGAGCTCGGGGTCACGCAGCCGGAAGTCGGCGGCGAGGTCGACCAGGGCGCCGACCCTGCCGTCGAGCTCCGGCACGATGTCCTGGGACGCCCCGTGCGGCAAGCCCAGGAACACGAGGTCGAGCCCGTCGCACACCGCCGGGTCGAACTTCTCGTACAGGAGGTCCGGGTGCGCCGCGCCGAGGCTCGGGTACACGTCGGCGACCCGGCTGCCCGCCTGCGAGTCGCCGGTGGCGAGGCACACGTCGAGCTGCGGGTGCTGGGCGCACAGCCGGAGCAGCTCCGCGCCCGTGAAGCCCGATGCCCCGATGATGCCGACCGTGGTCACTCGGGTCAACATACGGAGTTGTGCATAGTCATGCAAGTTGGGGCGGTCGAGCGGGCGTCGGAGCGGACCTCGCCGATGCCGCCGGCATTCGGCGGGCGCTCGTCAGCCTCGCAACGTGGCGCCGTGAGACGACTCCACCGCCTCGATGCAGCGCCGTCGCACCTCGGCCACCTCGGCGTCGGTCAGGGTGTGGTCGAGCGCGTCGAGGCGCAGCGTGAAGGCGAGGCTCCGCCGCCCCTCGGCGATGCCCGCGCCGCGGTAGACGTCGAACAGCCGCAGCGAGGCGAGGTGGTCGCCCGCGGCCCCCCGCAGGGTCGACTCGATCGCGCTCGCCGGGGTCTCGTCGGCCACCTCGAACGCCAGGTCGACGTCGCTCGACGGGTAGACGCTCACGGGCCGGTAGAGCCGCTCAGCGTGCGGCAGGGCCGCCACCGCGTCGAGGTCGACCTCGAGCCAGCCGACGCGCTCGCCGATGCCGTGCGCCTCGAGCACGGCCGGATCGACCTCGCCGACCGCGCCGACGGCCACTCCCGCCGGACCGGCGAGCCTGGCCGACCGGGTGGGATGCAGCCCGGGCACGACACCGTTGTCGACGGCCACGCCGCGCACGCCGAGCACCTCGGCGACCGCCCGCCACTCGTGCACCGCCTCGGCGGCGTCACGCCCGCCCAGCGCGACGCCCAACATCTCCCCCTCGTCGGGCAGCGGGGCGCCGTCGTGGTCAGGCGAGGCACCCGGGCCGGCCGGCCGCCGGAACACGTGGCCGATCTCCCACAGGCCCACACCGGTGTTGCGGCGGGCGGCGTTGGTTCCCAGCGCCTTGACCAGGCCCGGCAGGAGCGAGGTGCGCAGCACGGACTCCTCGGCCACCAGCGGATTGGTGATCTCGATGCCGTCGCCGGGCAGGCCGGTGCGCTCGAGGTCGCCCGGCGCCAGGAAGGGCAGCGGCATCGCCTCGGACAGGCCCCGCCCCACGAGCAGCGACCGGAGCCGGCGGCGCTCGAGCTGCCGGTCGGTCAGCCGCCC